>NZ_JBEZYF010000022.1:0-118362 GCF_040638415.1 Kribbella sp. NPDC026596
ATCTTAACTCACCGTCGTTCTCTCTTTCCCTCAATAACGTTTTTGTTTTTTTTTTTACCCCCCTAAAACTCCCGGCCGCGGCGCCAACCCGGGCCCCCGCCGGCCGGCGCGGTTCGTCGTACGGCGGATCAGCCGAAGCGGCCGGTGATGTAGTCCTCGGTCGCCTTCTCGGTCGGGTTGGAGAAGATCATCTTGGTCGAACCCATCTCGATCAGCCGGCCCGGCTTACCGGTCGCGGCCAGGTTGAAGAATCCGGTTTGGTCCGACACCCGGGCCGCCTGCTGCATGTTGTGGGTGACGATGACGACGGTGAACTTGTCCTTCAGCTTCTCGATCAGGTCCTCGATCGCGAGCGTCGAGATCGGGTCCAGGGCCGAGCACGGCTCGTCCATCAGGATCACCTCGGGCTCGACCGCGATCGCCCGGGCGATGCACAGCCGCTGCTGCTGACCACCGGACAGTCCGGCGCCGGGCTTGTCCAGCCGGTCCTTGACCTCGTTCCAGAGGTTGGCGCCGTGCAGGGACTGCTCGACCACCTCGGTGAGCTTCTTACGGTCCTTGACCCCGTTGAGCTTCAGGCCGGACGCGACGTTGTCGAAGATGGACATGGTCGGGAACGGGTTCGGCCGCTGGAACACCATGCCGACCACGCGGCGGACCGCCACCGGGTCGATGCCGGTCGCGTACAGGTCCTGCTGGTCCAGCATCACCTTGCCCTCGACCCGGGCGCCGGGGATCACCTCGTGCATCCGATTCAGGGTGCGCAGGAAGGTGGACTTGCCGCAGCCGGACGGGCCGATGAACGCCGTGACCGAGCGGGGCTCGATCGTCATCGACACGTCCTCCACCGCCTTGAAGTCGCCGTAGTAGACGTTGAGGCCGCTGACCTCGATGCGCTTCGCCATATCGACTCAGTACCTCTCGTGACTATTTCGACTTGATCGCGCTGAACCGGGCGATCAGCCGGGCCAGCACGTTGAGGACAAGGACAAGCAGGATCAGCGTCAGCGCGGCCGCCCAGACCCGGTCCGCGGCCGGCTGCAGCGCCAGCTCGGTCCGGTCCTGGTTGATCATCGTCGGCAGCGCGCCCATGAACCCGTTGAACGGGTTCAGGTTGATGTTCTTGGAGTAGCCGACCAGGATCAGCAGCGGCGCGGTCTCACCCATCACGCGGGCCAGACCGAGCATCACGCCGGTGACGATGCCACCGAACGCGGTCGGCACGACCACCTTCAGGATTGTCTTCCACTTCGGCACGCCGAGTGCGTACGACGCCTCCCGCAACTCGTCCGGGACGAGCTTGAGCATCTCCTCGGTCGAGCGCAGTACGACGGGCAGCATCAGCAGCACCAGCGACAGCGACACCGCGAACCCGACCCGGTTGAAACCGAAGACCGTGATCCAGACCGCGTAGATGAACAGCGCGGCGACGATCGACGGGACACCGGTGAGGATGTCGATCATGAAGCTGACCGCGCGGGCGGCCTTGGTGCCCTTGCCGTACTCGACCAGGTAGATCGCGCCGAAGACGGCGATCGGCACCGCGATGACCGCGGTGATCAGCGACATGATCAGCGTGCCCATGATCGCGTGGTACGCGCCCCCGCCCTCACGGCGGACGGTGATACCGCGCTGCGACTGGCTCCACCAGTCCGCGCTCAGCAGGAGGTGGTAGCCCTTGCTGATCACGGTGAAGAGGATCCACACCAGCGGGATGAGCGCGACCACGAAGGCCAGCACGATCAGCACGGTGGCCAGCGTGTTCTTGAAGGCCCGGGCCCCCGACTTCCCGGTCAGGTCCAGCGCCTGACCGTCGTACGCCGGTTCGTTGGCGGCCATGGTCGTCATGAGGTCGCTCCTTCGGTCGCGGTGGACGAACCGGCGCGGCGGTTGCGGCGCGGCCGCTTACCACCGGGGCCGCTGCGGGCGACGATGATCCGGGCAGCGGAGTTGACCAGGAACGTCACCACGAACAACACCAGGCCGGCCGCGATGTAGGCGCCGGTCTTCTCCGGCGAGTCGAACTCGGCGGCGTTGTTCGCGATCTTCGACGCGAACGTCTCGCCACCGGCGAAGATCGACGAGTTCCACGGGTCGTTGCCGTTCGGCACCGACAGGATGATCAGGACGGCGACCGTCTCACCGAGCGCCCGGCCCAGGCCGAGCATCGAGGCGCTGACCACACCGGACCGGCCGTACGGCAGCACGGCCATCCGGATCATCTCCCACTTGGTCGCGCCGAGCGCGAGGGCGCCCTCGCGGTGCTCGATCGGCGTCTGCTGGAAGATCTCCCGGCTGATCGCGGTCACCACCGGCAGGATCATGACCGCCAGCACGACGGACGCGGTGAACACCACACCGACGTTGTCGCCCGGCGGCTTCTCGAACAGCGGGAGCCAGCCGAGCGCCGAGGCCAGGCCGTCGATCACCGGGCGCAGGATCGGCGCGAAGAACAGGATGCCCCACAGGCCGTAGATGATCGACGGCACCGCGGCGAGCAAGTCGACCGCGTACGCGACCGGCTGGGCCAGTCGCTTCGGCGAGTAGTAGGTGACGAACAGCGCGACCCCGATCGCGATCGGGACCGCGATCAGCATCGCGATGATCGAGCTGATCACGGTGGTGTAGAACATCGCGGCGATACCGAACCGGGGGTCGTCACCGCCGGGCTCCCAGATCCGGGAGAACAGGAAGCTGCTGTTGTTGTCGGCCAGCGAGGGAATCGCCAGCGCCAGCAGGAAGATGCCGACGAACGCGACGATCGCGACCACCAGACCGCCGGAGCCGCGGGCCAGGCCGGCGAACAGCCGGTCGCCGAGGTGACCGACCGGGCCGAGTTCGACCTTCTTGTCGGTGTCGGCCGGCCGCGCCGCGGTGCCGGTCGTCGACTCGACCCCGGCCTCGGTCATGGTCTCGGCCGCTCGGTGCTCGGCGGCCTCGTGCTCGGCATGTTCCTCGGCCAGGCCCTCGAACCTCGGGGCCGGGTCGGAGGTCTCGTGGACGAGATCCTCGATCCGCGGTTCTTCCGTACCGGCCGGGGTCTCGGCCGCCGCCGGGGTCTCGTCCGTCGCCGGGTCGGCGGCCGCGCCGTTCGGCCGGTCGGGCGGTGCCGTGCCGTCTGGACTACTCATCGATGGTGCTCCAAGCGCCTGGGTCGTGGGGTCAAGGTGTGCCAGGTCCGACGAGGCGAAGCCCCGGCCGCCCTCCGATGACTCGGGGACCGGCCGGGGCTCGCATTCACCGCTGTTTCGTCGTCAGCTGATCGACTGGATGGCCGCGTCGACCTTGGTCCGGATCTCCTCCGGCAGCGGCGCGTAGTTCAGGTCGGTCAGCGAGGCCTGGCCGTCCTTGCTGACGAAGTAGCTCAGGAAGCTCTTCACCAGCGCGGTCTTCTCGGCCGGCAGACCCTTGCTGCAGGCGACCTCGTAGGTGACCAGGATGATCGGGTAGGCGCCCGCCTCCTTGGTCGCGTAGTCCAGCTTCAGCGACAGGTCGTTGCCGCCCGCGCTGGCCGGCTTCGCCGCGGCGAGCGCCTTGCCGGCGGACTCGGCGGTCAGCTCGACCGGGGTGCCCGAGCCGTTGTCGATCTGCGCGATGCCGAGCTTGTTGTCGACGGCGTACGACCACTCGACGTAGGTGATCGAGTTCTTGGTGCTCTTGACGCCCTCGGCGACACCCGCGGACTTCTCCTTGCCGGCGCCGGTGCCGGTCCACTTCTTGGCCGGCTTACCGGTCCAGGCGCCACCGCCGGAGGCGGCCAGGTACTTGGCGAAGTTCTCGGTGGTGCCGGACTCGTCGGAGCGGAAGAACACCGAGATCGGGGCCGACGGCAGCGTGACGCCCGCGTTCAGCTTGGCGATCGCCGGATCGTTCCAGGTCTTGATGCTGCCCTGGAAGATCTTGGCGGCGGTCGGGCCGTCCAGGACCAGCTTGTCCAGGCCGTCGACGTTGTAGGCGATCGCGACCGGGCCGATCACCATCGGCAGGTCGAGGGCGGCGTTGTTCTGGCAGCGCTTGGTGGCCTGGGCCATCTCGGTCTCGCCGCCGTCGGTGGCCTCGGTCTTGAGGGCCGAGTCGGAACCGGCGAAGTCGACCTGGGCCGCGTTGAACTGCTTGATGCCCGCACCGGAGCCGGTCGGGTTGTAGTTCACCGTGACGTCGGCGCACTTCTCGTTGTACTTGCTGATGATTTCGTCGATGGCATTCTTCTGCGCCGAGGAGCCCTCGGCGTTCAGGGTGCCCTGCGGGCAGTCGGCAGCCGCGGACGACGACGACCCGCCGGGGCTCGAGGAGCCCGACGGCTCCGGGTCACTGCCACAGGCGCTCAGAGCGAGCACGCCGAGGGATGCCACGGCGACGGAGCCGACGCGGAGCAGGCGATTGACGGACACGAGAGTGTTGCCCTTCTGCGGGAATCAGACTTCTGAACTTCCACAGACGGTAGGGAGACCAGGTGACCGACCGGTCCGTCACTGGTGAACGAGCGGTGAACGGTTCTAGTAGCGTGTGCGACGTCTGGCGTGCCGATAGGCGGCTAACAGGTGAACTGAGTTAGGAGGCGTGACTCTGCGTCGACGCGAACGCCTGTTGGCTCACGTTTCGGTAACGCTCAGCGCACTCTCAACGTGAACGACCGGCTTCGGTCGCCCGGAGCTGTGTCCTGGTTCAGCTGGAGAAGTCCTCCGGGGCGACGCCGTCGAGGAACTGGCGAAAGCGTTCCAGCTCGGCCTGTTCTTCCTCGGGGGTGGCGACACCGGCTTCGCGGAGAACCTGTTCGGTGCAGCGGATCGGCGTACCGAGGCGGACCGCCAGGGCGACCGAATCGCTCGGCCGGGCCGAGACGCGGGCGCCGTTGGCGAGCACGAGCTCGGCGTAGAAGACGGCGTCCCGCAGTTCGACGATCTCGACGGCCTCGATGTGGACCCCGAACGCCTCGATCAGATCGCGCATCAGATCGTGCGTGAGCGGGCGCGAAGGACGCAGCCCCTGCTCTTCGTACGCGATCGCCGTCGCCTCGACCGAGCCGATCGAGATCGGCAAGTAGCGGTAGCCCTCGGTCTCGCGCAGCATCATCACCGGAGCCCGGTTGGGCGATTCCATCCGGATCCCGATCAGTGTCAGTTCTCGCATCATCGTCATGGTGCGCCCCGAACCTCTCCTCAGACCCGCGCCCGGTGGGACGCCGGGTTCCTCGGTAGGAAGATACCCGTCACACCTAGTGTCACCCCGACGCACCCACAGCTGTGCCTGGATCGTCACCGACCCGTGTCACGGGGCCCTGAAACGCTCGTGGACCAGTCGGCCGTCGGCCAGTCGGTGTGCCACCAGGAAGGCTCCGGTGGAGAACTTGCCGACCTTCAGGCCGAGCTCCCGGGACAGTGCGGGCAGCACCGGCCGGTGCGAGCACACCACGGTCACCTTGCCCGTCTTCCAGGCCCGTTCGCCCAAACCACGCAGGCCGTCCGGATCCGCGTCGTACCCACGCTCGGAGATCTCCGGCCACAGGTGGATGTGCCGATCGAGCAAGGCCGCGTACGGCGTGATCGTCGCCACACACCGCTCCGCATCACTGCTGATCAACCGGTTGGCACCGAGAGCCGCGAGTACGCCGGACAGTTGCTCGGCCACCGCCGTACCGGTGCTGCTGAGGGGGCGGACTGTGTCCTTGCCGTCCCACTCCTTCCGCTTCACCGCCTCCGCGTGCCGCACCAGCACCAGCGTGGCGGTGACCGGGACCGCCGGCTCCAGGGCGTCCAGGATGTCCACGTCGCGCGGGTAACTGAGCTTGCTGCGGGCCTTGTCCACCGGCAACCAGGTGATCTCGTCCACCTCGTCGTTCGGCTGGAAGTCGCTGTCGTCGATCGGAGTGGCAGACCAGTAGTGCACGAGCTTCTGCACGGTCCCGCCGTTCTTGCGGACCGGATAGCGCTGCGCACCGAGGGGTGGGCCGAGGACGACCTGCTGTCCGGTCTCTTCCTCGATCTCACGCCGTGCGGCGAGCAGTACGTGCTCTTGCGCCATC
Organism: Kribbella sp. NPDC026596; assembly: GCF_040638415.1. NCBI lineage: Bacteria > Bacillati > Actinomycetota > Actinomycetes > Propionibacteriales > Kribbellaceae > Kribbella > Kribbella sp. NPDC026596. Next base: position 6,023 of record NZ_JBEZYF010000022.1, read on the forward strand.
AGCTTGCCCTTCGGCAGGGACCAGTCGTCGTACCGCGGCCGGTGCACGAGCAGCACCTGCCTGGTACCGCGGCTCTCACGCCAGACGACAGCGCCCGCGGCGATGACGGTCGCCGGGTTGCTCATGAATTCAGCCTAGGTAATGGGATCGGCTGTCCTGCGGCGCCCACGCGTGGCGATGAGTCTTTCTTGCAGATCGCGCAGCGGTTCGCCATCCGACCGGATGAGCCGGGGCCGCCAGGTGTCGTCGGCCTGCAGCCACCACGAGCCGGTGCCCTCGTCCATGGCCAGGTCGAACATCTCCCCGAGCTCGGTGACGTGGTCGGGTTCCTTCAGCTGCACCAGCACCTCGACCCGGCGGTCCAGGTTGCGGTGCATCAGGTCGGCCGATCCGATCCACACCTCCGGCTCGGCGCCGTTCTCGAACCAGAACACCCGGCTGTGCTCGAGGAACCGGCCGAGGATGCTGCGGACCTGGATGTTGTCGGACAAGCCCGGGATGCCGGGCCGGAGCGTGCAGATGCCGCGGATCCACAACTCCACGGGTACGCCGGCCTGTGACGCCCGGTAGAGCGCGTCACACAGCGCCTCGTCCACCAGGCTGTTCACCTTGATCCGGACCCGGGCCGGACGACCGGCCTGGTGGTGCTGGACCTCTCGATCGATCCGCTCCACGAGCCCTCGCCGTACCGACTGGGGTGCGACCAGGATCCGCCGGTAACCGGCGCTGCGTCCGAACCCGGACAGGTGGTTGAACAGATGCGCGATGTCCTCGGTGACCACCCGGTCGCTGGTCAGCAGTCCGAGGTCCTCGTACAGCCGGGCGGTCTTGGGGTGGTAGTTGCCCGTGCCGATGTGCGCGTAACGGCGCAGGCCGTCCGGCTCCTCACGGACGACCATCGACAGCTTGCAGTGCGTCTTGAGGCCGATCACGCCGTACACGACATGACAGCCCGCGTGCTCCAGCTGGCGGGCCCATTTGATGTTCGCCGTCTCGTCGAAGCGAGCCTGGATCTCGACCAGCACCAGTACCTGCTTGCCGGCCTCGGCGGCGTCGATCAGCGCGTCCACGATCGGTGAGTCACCGGAGGTGCGGTACAGCGTCTGCTTGATCGCCAGCACATGCGGATCCGCGGCTGCCTGCTCGATGAATCGCTGCACACTGGTCGAGAACGAGTCGTACGGGTGGTGAACCAGGACGTCGCGCTGCTTCAGCGCGTAGAACATGTCCGCCGGGTTGGCCGTCTCGACCTCCGCCAGGTGCGGGTGGGTCGAGGGCACGAACCCCGGGTACTTCAGCTCGGCGCGGTCCAGGCTCGCGATCGTGAACAGGCCACGCAGGTCCAGCGGGCCGGGCAGCTCGAACACCTCGGCCTCGGTGACGCCCAGCTCCGACAGCAGCAGTGCCTTCACCTGCGGGTCGATCGACTCCTCGACCTCGAGCCGGACCGGCGGGCCGAACCGGCGGCGCAGCAGCTCCTTCTCGAGCGCGGCCAGCAGGTTCTCGGCGTCGTCCTCCTCGACCTCGAGGTCCTCGTTCCGGGTGACCCGGAAGGTGTGGTGCTGGGTGACCTCCATCCCCGGGAACAACTGGCTCAGGTGGGTCGCGATGACGTCCTCGAGCGGGACGAACCGGCCGTCGGCGACGCGGACGAACCGCGGCAGCAGCGGCGGCACCTTCACCCGGGCGAAGTGCTCGCCGCCGGTGTCGGGGTTGCGGACCACGACGGCCAGGTTCAGCGAGAGGCCGGAGATGTACGGGAACGGGTGCGACGGGTCGACCGCCAGCGGGGTCAGCACCGGAAACACGCGGTCCCGGAAGAACCGCGTCATGTCCTCGCGCTCGGAGTGCTCGAGCTCGTCCCAGCGCAGGATGTCGATGCCCTGCTCGGTCAGCGCCGGCTGGACCGCCTTCCGCCAGGTCTCCGCCTGCCGGTCCATCAGCTCACGGCTGCGGGCCAGGCTGCGGTCCAGAACCTCGCGCGGGAGCAGGCCGCTGGCCGCCCGCACCGCGACCCCGGCCGCGATCCGGCGCTTCAGACCGGCGATCCGGACCATGTAGAACTCGTCCAGGTTGCTGGCGAAGATGGCCAGGAACTTGGCCCGCTCGAGCAGCGGGATCCGGTCGTTCTCGGCCAGTTCGAGGACGCGCTGGTTGAACGCGAGCCAGCTCAGCTCGCGATCGGAGAAACGGTCGCCCGGAAGGTCGCCGGCCGCCGCGATGTCGTACGGCGGCTCGACGTCGTACTCGCGGTTGTGGGATGCCAGCAGGTCTCCAGCCACGTTGACCAGCATCCCATCCTTTGGTGAACAAGAGGTAGCCGTCCGCGGGTGCTGAATGTGATGTACTCGGTCGCCTCGGCACGAGGGCCGACGCTTGCAGTTGCTAGCGTCACTCCTTGTGAACCCACGACTGGACTCGGTGCTCCGGGGCGCGGTGGCCGCCGTACAGGCGAACGCCCTGACCCCGCTGTACGCCCTGCCCACCGCCGTCCGGCGCCGGTTGGCCGGGCCGCCGATCCAGATCGACGGCAACACGCTCGACCCCGAGCTGCAGCTGCTCGTGCGCGTCGAGAAGTTGTTGCCGAGAACAACCAAGTCCGACGCGGCCACGGCGCGCGCGCACCTGAAGACCCTGTGCGCGCTCGTCGCCGGCCCGCCGGTCGAACTACAGCGCGTGACCGAGCTGACCGTCCGTGGTGCCGACGGCCAGTTGGGGGCGCGGCTGTACGTCCCGCGCGACGCCGGCCGCGGCCTGCTGGTGTTCCTCCACGGCGGCGGCTGGGTGGTAGGCGACCTCGACACCCACGACGCGCTCTGCCGATCGCTGTCCCGCGATGCCGGCATCCGGGTCCTGGCGGTCGACTACCGCCTGGCCCCCGAGGCGCCGGCGCCGACCGCGGCCGAGGACGCTATCGCCGCCTTCACCTGGGCCGTCGACCACGCCGAAGACCTCGGCGCCGACCCGTCATTGGTGGCCGTCGGTGGCGACAGTGCCGGCGGCAACCTGGCCGCCGTCGTCGCCCAGCAATGCGTACGCCGCAACCTGCCGCAGCCCGCCCTCCAGGTCCTCCTCTATCCGGCCCTGGACCTGGTCAACCGCCGCCCCAGCCGAGACCTCTTCTCCGAGGGCATGATCCTCACCGAAGACGACATCATCTGGTACCGCGACCACTACACCCCCGACCCCAAGGTCCGCACCGACCCCGTGGTGTCGCCCCTCCTGGCCGAAGACCTCACCGGTCTCGCCCCTACCTACCTCACCACCGGCGGCTTCGACCCCCTCCGAGACGAAGGCGCCGAGTACGCCACCGCCCTCCGCGCAGCCGGCAACGACCTCACCTACGTCCCCCACCCGTCCCTCACCCACGGCTACGCCAACCTCCTGAACATCCCCGGCACCACCCGAGAAGCCCAAACCCACCTAACCACCCACCTGAAGTCAGTGCTCTATTAGGTGCAGTTGTGGATCACGGCCAGGAGCCGTCCGGCTGGGGGGTTAGAGGCGCGGACGGCTCCTGGTTGATGGTGGGACGGGCGAGGGGTGGGGTTTATGACGGGAAGTGAGGGGATGACTTCGCTGTGACGTCGTTCACAGGGACTTGGGGGCGTACTGGACGTCCAGGGCGGCCGTCGTGAAGCCGAGGGAGTTGTAGAGGCGGCGGGCTGCTGTGTTGGTGCCGTCTACGTAGAGGACGACGGTGTCCAGGCCGCGGTCTTCCTGGAGGTGGTGGAGGCCCTGAAGGGTGAGCGCCTTGCCCAGGCCGCTGCCCTGATAGGTCGGGGATACGCCGACCACGTAAACCTCGCCGATACCGTCCTCGACCTTCGTCCAGTGGAAGCCGGCCACTGCGTCAGTGCTCGAGTCCACCGCCAGGAAGAAACCGTTCGCGTCGAACCACGGCTGCTGCAGGCGCTCGGCCAGATCGGCCGCCGTCCAACTACCCTGCTCGGGGTGATCCGCGAAAGCCTCGCTGTTCACCTTCAGCCAAGCCGCATCGTCCTGTCCGGGCACAAATGTCCGTACGGCGATGCCCTCCGGCCACACCGCGTCAGGAAGAGAAGCCCTGGTACGCCGGAGGAAGTAGAGCTCCCGTGTGACCTCCAGACCGAGTCGGCTCGCCAACTCGTCGGAGCCAGGTAGTCGTCCGTGCGCCCACACCTGGGTTCGCTTACCACCGTGATCGAGCAGCATGCGGAGTAGCGCCGTACCGGTGCCTTGGCGTCTTGCTGTGGGGGCGACGACCAGCTCGGCCGAGCCGTCTGGCGCGAGGGCGCCGTACCCGATGAGGTTTCGGGCGCTTTGCAGGCCGGTGACCTCGATCGTGCCCGGGTCGCCTTCGTACGCGAGTACGTGCAGGTCGCCGGGGTGCTCGCCGTCGAGGTGGAGCAGGGTGCGCTCTGTGAGCGGGTGGACGCCGTCGCTGTGTGCAGCTGAGCGGGCGAGTTCCGTGACGGCGGCGGCGGTGGCCGAGGGCAACGGTGAGGGTACGGCTTCGAGAGTCACCTGAATACCGTAAAAGGTCTGGCTCAGTTCATGCTCAAGTCCTTGGATGGGTCGCGTCACGTCGGGTAATTTTCGCGGCACCGCGGACCTTTTCGCGGGGACCGCACCGCGGTGATCGCCACTACAACGGAGTAGACATGGCCCTGACAGGACGAGACAAGAAGCGGTTGGGGGGACGGCGGGCCCTCGGCCTGATCGCCGCCGGCACGGCCGCGGTACTCGCCATGGCCACGGGGGGAACCGTGACCCAGGCGGCGCCGGCGAAGCCCAAGCCGACGCACACCCAGATCCAGCTGCTCGCCCTCAACGACTTCCACGGCAACCTGGAGCCGGCGACGGGATCGGGCGGCAACATCAACGGCATTCCGGCCGGTGGCGCGGCCTACCTCGCGACCCACCTGAAGGACTTGCGCGCCGCCGCGGCGGCGAAGGGGCAGGACTCCGTCACGGTCGCCGCGGGTGACCTGATCGGCGCCTCGCCGCTGCTGTCGGCCGCGTTCCACGACGAGCCGACGATCGAGGCGCTGAGCGGGATGGGCCTGGAGGCCGCGTCGGTCGGCAACCACGAGTTCGACGAGGGCTGGCACGAGCTGCTCCGGATGCAGACCGGTGGCTGTCTGCCCGACGGCGACGGGCAGAACAACCAGAACTCCTGCCCCGACCCGAAACACCCGTTCAAGGGCGCGAAGTTCAAGTACCTGTCCGCGAACGTGTTCTTCGAGAACACGCAGAAGACGCTGTTCGCGCCGTACACGATCAAGTCCTTCGACGACGGCCGCAAGGTCGCGTTCATCGGCATGACGCTGGAGAACACGCCGAACATCGTCACCAAGTCCGGCGTCGCGGGCCTGACGTTCAAGGACGAGATCGAGACGGCGAACGCGCTGGTTCCGGTGCTGAAGAGCAAGGGCGTGAAGTCGATCGTCGTGCTGCTGCACGAGGGTGGCTTCCCGGCCGACCCGAGGGCCTACAACAGCTGCCCGGGGATCTCCGGCCCGATCGTCGACATCAACGCCGGGCTGGACCCGGAGATCGACGCGATCATCTCCGGCCACACCCACCAGGCGTACAACTGCTCGCTGCCCGACAAGGCCGGCAAGCCGCGGCTCGTCACCAGCGCGTCGTCGTTCGGCCGGCTGGTGACCGAGGTCCGGCTGAGCATCGACAACGCGACCGGTGACGTCGACCGGGTGAACACACTGGCCAACAACCAGATCGTCACCCGGGACGTGCCGCAGGACCGCAAGACCGCCGAGCTGATCGCCAAGTACAAGACGCTCGTCGACCCGATCGCGAACAAGGTGATCGGCCACCTGACCACACCGTCGGTCGTGCGTACGCCGGACGACTCGCTCGAATCGCCGTTGGGCAACCTGATCGCGGACGCCCAGCTCGCCGATGCTTCGGTCGTCACGGGCGGGAAGACGCCGGTGGTGGCGTTCATGAACCCGGGCGGTATCCGTGCCGACCTGGCGTCGAACGCCGGTGAGGTCACGTTCGGGCAGGCGTTCACCGTGCAGCCGTTCAACAACTTCCTGGTGTCGATGGACATGACCGGAACGCAGATCAAGGCGTTGCTGGAGCAGCAGTTCTCCGGGGTGAACGGGCCGGAGGCCGCGAAGTTCAAGGTGCTCCAGGTCGCGGGCATCACCTACACCTGGAACCCGGCCGCGGCGGCGGGCTCGAAGGTTGTCGCGGGGTCGATCAGGATCGCCGGACAGCCGCTGGTGGACGCCACGTCGTACCGCATCGTCACGAACAACTTCCTCTCCGACGGTGGCGACGGCTTCCCCGCCTTCACCACGGGGACGGACAAGTTCTTCGGCGGCCTCGACATCGACGCCTTCGCCAACTACCTGACCGCCCACGACCCCTACACCCCAGTCGCCACGGACCGCATCTCCATCGGCTCCTGACCAAGTGCCGGTACGCCGCCACCTCGGCGGCGTACCGGCTCCCCGAACAGCCGAATCAGGCCGGAGATGCCGCATCGTGGTCGCGACGGCGATGCGTGGTACGAGCGACGCCGAGGCCGGTCGCGCCCAGAGCGAGACCACCGAGTACTCCGAGCCCGATCGAGGTGGCGTCGAGTCCGGTCTCCTGCCCTGTCGTGGACTCGCTCGCTGCTCTGTAGTTCGTGTAGTTGGGCGGCCCAGTCGGCACCGGTGACGTGACGACGTCGGCGGGTGCCGGCGGGTCGACCTTGGCGTCGGCGGGTCCGGTCGCGACCAGCATTGCCAGGCACGCACCCGCACCGGCGGCCGAGAGCGCGGCCAGTCGCCTTCCCGAGATCCGACGTGTACTGCTGAGCTTTCGCGCGGCCATGATGGAAACCTCCTTGTGGGCCTGTCCGGCGGAGACCGCCGCTGCTGGTGGTCCGGGTACGCCGGGCGACTGATCTCGTTGTTGCACGAGGAGGTATCGAAGAGCCCAGGCCAGGTATCAGCGCGGTATCGCGGCCGTTGACGATCGGGGACCCGGGGACGACAGTCGGATTGTGGGTATCGCCGTTCTCGGCCCGCTCACGATCGAGGGGGATCACAGGGTTCTCGCGCGACGCGATCGGGTTGTTCTCGCAGCTCTCGCCGTTCGGCCTGGAGGGGTCGTCAGTGCCGAGGAGCTGGCCGACGCGATCTGGCCGGACACCCCGCCCGCGTCGTGGCCGAAGGTGGTCCAAGGATGCGTCGCCCGGCTCCGGAAGGTTCTCGGGGCCCATGCGATCGTCACGGTGCCACGCGGTTATCGGCTGGCCGTTCCGATGGACGAGATCGACGCGCAACGGTTCGAGCGTGCGGTGAGTCGTGCCCGCGAACTACTCGCGGCCGATGATCCCGAACGCTCCGGCGTCGTCCTCGCCGACGCGCTGTCGCTGTGGAGAGGTCGACCGTGGGTCGAGTTGGACAGCTGGGAGCCGGCGAGGATCGAGGCGACCCGGCTGACCGAACTGCGGTACGCCGCCGACGAGTTGCACGTCGAGTCTGCGCTGCGAGCGGGTCTGCACGACGAGGTCCTGGCCAAGGCCGAAGCCCTGGTGCTCGACGCCCCGCTGCGGGAGCGCCGCTGGGTGCTGCTGGCCACTGCGCAGTACCAGGCCGGACGGCAAGGTGAGGCGCTGCGGACGATCCGCCGCCTGCGGACGGTGCTCGATCGAGATCTCGGCCTGGAACCGAGCCGCGACGTGGCGGCGCTGGAAGAGGCGATCCTCCGCCAGGACCCGTCCTTGGTGGTCGAGAGCGCGCTGCCGGAGCCGAGCCCCGAGTGCCCGTACAGAGGCCTCATGCCGTACGACGTCGACGACGCCGACTGCTTCTACGGTCGCGACGCCGAGGTGGCTGCCTGCCTGCGCAAGCTGGCCGACCAATCGGTCCTGGCCGTGATTGGGCCGTCCGGGTGTGGCAAGTCCTCACTTGTGCGGGCCGGCGTCGCAGCATCGCTAGGCCGCGACGGCCGGCGAGTCGTGGTGATGACCCCAGGCCCGCATCCGCTCGCAGCGCTGGCGACCGCGATGCCAGCCGGCGTACCGGCGCCCGCATTAGTAGTCGACCAGTGCGAGGAAGTCTTCTCGCTGTGCCAGGACCCGACAGAGCGCAGCAGATTCCTGAGGGCACTCACGACCCTCGCCACCAGCACGCCGCTGATCCTTTCGCTGCGCGCGGACCGCCTCGCTGATGTCACTGCGGACCCCGAGTTCGCGAGGACCGTGGAACGCGGTCTTTATCTTCTCTCGGGTATGACCAATGCCAATCTGCGAACCGCGATCGAGCAACCGGCCCGCCTGGCCTCGTTGCACGTCGAGCCCGGACTGGTCGACCTCCTGGTCACCGAGGTCACGGACCAGCCAGGGGCGCTTCCGTTGATGTCGCACACGCTTGCCGAGACCTGGAAACGCCGCGAGGGCCGTGTACTCACGGTTGCCGGTTACAACGCCACCGGCGGGATTCGCGGTGCGGTGGCCCAGTCGGCCGAGCACGCGTACGAACAAGTTCCCGCCGAGCGACGGGCGGTCCTGCGCGATCTCTTCCTCCGCCTGGTGATTCCGGGACCGGAAGGCGACGATCCCGTCTGCAGCCGGCTGCCGCGCAGGCAAGTCGTGACCAGCGCGGCGGACGACACGATGATCAACCTCCTCGTCGAGTCGCGACTGGTCACCAGCGACGCAGACATGGTCGAGCTCGCCCATGAGTCGCTCGCACGGGCCTGGCCGCGACTCCAGGAATGGCTGGACGACGATCGCGACGGCCAGCGTGTCCTTCACCACCTCGTCGCCGCGGCCGACTCCTGGAACAGCCTCGGCCGGCCGGACAGCGAGCTCTATCGCGGCGTCCGCCTCGCCCAAGCTCTCGACTGGCGAACCCGGGCGACGCCCACGTTGACCGAGGTGGAGCAGGACTTCCTCGCGGCGAGCAAACGACTGTCAGAAGCCGAGCTACGCGCCGCCGAGCATCGCACCCGCCAGCAGGTGCGAATCAACCGCAGACTCCGCGCCGCCCTCGGCGCCGGCGCCTTGCTCCTGGTCGGGGCACTGATCGCCGGCGTGGTCGCGGTGCGCCAAGCAGACCGAGCCAGCCAGGCCGCGACGAGCGAACTGGCTCGCCGGGTCGGTGCTCGCTCGCCCCTTACCAAGGACATCAGCCGGTCGGTCCTGCTGGCGGCGCAAGGCGTCCGGTTCGACGACAACGCGGACTCACGAGCGAATCTCGTCGCGGCGATCAACCGGCAACCACTGCTCATCCGATCGATTCCCGCGCCGTCCGGGCGGACGGAAAACGTCGAGGTCTCACCCGACGGCCGCAGGATCATCTCCGGCGACAACGACGCCACTGTCCGAATGTACGACGCGTCTTCGGGAGCGGCACTGCGTTCGTTCCCGCTGGGAACCGCACCGAAGAACAAGCAGACCTACACCATCCCGAGATTCAGCCCGGACGGCCGGCTGATCGCGGCGGTCGCGGGTGACGACTTCATGCGTCCGGTCGATCCCAGCCGGCCCGTCACACTGCTCTCACCGGATACGCTTCGCCCGGTTGAGCATCAGCTCTGGATCCCGCCCGGCACCTTGCGATTCACCCATCTCGCCTTCAGTGGGAACAGCCGTTATCTCGCCGCCGCTGTACAGGTGGACGTGCCTGACAAGGATGACCCGTTCATCAGCGCCGGATTCGGACTCGTCTGGGACGTCAATGCGCCCGAGCGGCCGCCGTACAGAATCAACTTCCCCGACGGCTCTCAGGGGCCTGCTCTCAGTCCCGATGGTCGCACCATCTACTGCGGATTCCCGCTCACCGCCTTCGACGTCGTCACCGGAAAAATGCAGTGGCAACGCACAGATGCCAATGGTTTCCCCGACATGGCAATCACGACCGACGGCGAGAGGCTCGCCGGCGTGGTGCAGGACATCCCGGGCACGGTTGTGGTGGACGCTCGTACCGGCAAGGTCCTGAAGAACTTCCTCAGTCCTGGCGAACCGCCGCGCGCATTCGCCTTCTCCCATGGGAACAGCCAACTGGCAACGGCCGAGCAGGGCGGTGAGATCGACCTCTGGGACGTCGCAACGGGAGCCCTGCGTCGACGACTCAAGACCGCGGAGGTGTCGTGGGGAGTTTGGTTCAGCCGCGACGACGGCACGTTGTACACGGCCAGTGCCGCCGGCATCCTCCGCGTCTACGATCTGGCCGGGCAACATCAGTACCTCCAGCACACCAGCGTCGCTCCGCGGCAGCGCTATTTCAGTGTTCTGGCCTCGGCCGACGGCATGAAGACCGCCTATGTGTGGCGGACGAGCCGGGACTCGTGGGTCAGCATCGCCGATTCCGCGACCGGCGCGATGACCCCGCCCACGCGACTCGGCCTCGCTCTCTTCGGCAACCCGGCGAGACCGGTAGCCTGGCACCCCGACGGACGACAGTTGGCCATCCACGATCAGACCACGATCGCGATCATCGACGCCGGAACCGGCAAGATCGTCGCGCGGCGGTCGTTCGACCACGTCACGTCCACGGGGTACGTCGATCAGGGCAGGCGGATCCTGGTCGGTGGTTCCTCGGGCGTCACGTACTTCGACTCGGGCCGCCTGCGGCCCGGAGCCGACGGCGCCGCCGCCTGGACGGCGGATTGTTGTCCCATCGGGGCTCCTGACGGGCAGCGTGCGGTGATCTTCACGCACACCTGGGACAACTCGCGGCATCACTGGCGTGGCATCAGCACGGCGAGCGAGACGGTTCTCGCCGAGGGTGACCTGCCGCTGAGCCTCAACGAAGCGAGCTATTCCCCGGACGGACAACTGATCGCGGGCATCAGCGAGTCCGGCGAGGTGCTCACCGTCGACCTGCGGTCACGTCAGGTGAGACGCGCCCCCATATCGGGACATTCCGACCACGGCCTGTTCGTTCGCTTCTCGCCGGACAGCCAACGCATCGTTTCCGCGGCAGCAGACGGAACTGTCAGCGTCTGGGATGCCAAGAAACTCGACCTGTTGGGCACGGTCACGGTGCCAACAACCGATGGCAAGCCGATCTCTGTGTCGCCAGTGTTCTCGGGCGGGCACGACATCATCAGCATTGCGGCGTACGACGGTACGGCGTACCGCTGGGACACCCGCTTCGACCAGACGGTCTCGTTCGCGTGTGCGATGGCGGGCCGCAACCTGAGCCAGGCCGAATGGTCCGAAGCGTTCGGCGCCCGGCCGTACGAGCGGACGTGCCCTTGATCCTGGCGGTTTTACCAGGAGCGATGCTAGTGCTACCTTGCGTATTCGGTCGTTTGACGGAAGGTGACCGATGTCGCACGTTGCTCCGACTTCGCATCGCCGTGCGTCCCGGGCGTCGCATCGCGGGCATCGCAGTGAGGATGGGCCGATCCAGGTGACCACCTGGCTCGGGTTGACGTTCGCGTTCGTGGTCGGCCTGGTGCTGACCAGCCGTGCGCACGTCGGCGTTCACGCGGCCGGGGTCACGCTCCTGGTGATGCTGGTGCCGCTCACGGTGGCCGTGTTCGGGACCGCGTTCCGGCGCGGGCTCGGCTCGGGGAAGGCAGCGCTGACGACCGCCGTGGCGCTCGCCCTGGTCTTGCTGAAGTTCTTCCTCTGACCCTGGCTCTAGCCGCCGGCGAAGGGCGGGAGGGCGTCGACCTGGGCTCCGGACTTCAGCGGCGTGGCGGGGTCCGCGCGTTCGCCGTCGAGCAGGAACGTGCAGATCGACAGGACCCGGGCCAGCTCGGGCCGGCCGGCCGACACGGTGCTGACGAGATCGCGGATCGACGCGGCCTCGGCGGTCGCGGCGGACTCGCCGGCGGCGGACCGCGCGGCGGCAAAGTACCTGATGGTGACTTCCGGCATGTGGTCGGACGCCTCACTTATCGGTTAAGTCTTCCGCTATTATGTCAGCTTGCTGTTGCTATCCAGTGTGTCTCGGGCCCCCGGCAATGACGCCGTCGGGGCCTGACGTGCACAAGGACAGGATCGCTGACAAGGGATCCGATGATCAGCACGAGGAGACAGCGTGAGCACGTTGCTTCTGCTGACGAACGCGCTGCAGGCCTCCACAGAGGTCCTGCCCTCGCTCGCCCTGCTGCCGCACCAGATCCGGATCCTGCCCTCCGAGGTCGCCGCGCTGGTGGACGCTCCGGATGCGGACGCGGTCCTGCTCGACGCTCGCCGCGACCTGGTCGCCGTGCGCGGGGTCTCCCGGCTGATCCGTACGACGGGGATCGACGTACCGCTCATCCTGGTCGTCACCGAGGGCGGTCTGACCGCGGTGAACGCCGACTGGGGTGCGGACGACGTACTGCTCGACACAGCCGGTCCGGCGGAGATCGAGGCACGTCTGAGACTTGTCATCGGCCGGCTCGCCGCGGTGCGGAACGAGGAGCCTGACTCCTCGCTGATCCGCAGCGGCGACGTGGTGATCGACGAGGCGTCGTACACGGCGAAGCTGAATGGGCGGGCGCTCGACCTGACCTACAAGGAGTTCGAGCTCTTCAAGTTCCTCGCACAGCATCCGGGGCGCGTGTTCACCCGGGAGCAGTTGCTACAGGAAGTGTGGGGGTACGACTACTTCGGCGGCACGCGGACGGTGGACGTGCACGTACGGCGGTTGCGCGCGAAGCTCGGCCCGGAGCACGAGTCCCTGATCGGAACCGTGCGGAACGTCGGCTACCGCTTCGTCATCCCGCCGACCACCACCCGCGAGACCGCGGACGCCAAGGCCTGACCACAGATCGGCGTCGGCAGTTCGGTGGCCTTCGGCAACTTCCAGACGTACGCCGAGAGCCAGCCTGCAAGCGGCCAAGATAACGATCGGCGGGGCCGTCTCAGTCGCTTGGACGGCCACGTAGGCGCTTGGTCTCGCCCCGGCGTTTCTTGCTGTCGAGCCGCCGCCGGACCGAGCCTTTGCTCGGCTTGGTCGGCCGCCGTGGCCGGGGCGGTGCCGCGATCGCCTCCCGCATCAGCGCGGCCAGCCGACCCCGGGCGGCCTCCCGGTTGCGCCACTGCGACTTGTACTCCGACGCCGCGATGGTCACCACGCCGTCGATCAGCCGGGACTGCAGCCGCTCGAGTGCCCGGGACTTCAGTACGTCGCTCAGCGCCGTCGTACCCGCCACGTCGAAGCTCAGCTCCACCCGGCTGTCCGTGGTGTTGACGGACTGCCCGCCGGGTCCGCTGGACCGCGAGAATCGCCACGCCAGCTCGGCTTCGGGGATCACCACCCCCGCCCGGACCATCACTCCGCTCTCCACGGACCCCATTGTCCAGTCCGAGGAGTGAAACGCACGGTTGAAATGTAAACACACCGCCGTACTGTGGATTGTTGTGAGCTTGGGTATCTGGGTCCTGGCCGGCGCTGTGGTCGCTGGAGTGGTGCTCAGTGCGCTCAAGACGTGGGCCGACGGGCGGTTCCGGGGGAAGGTCGAAGACGTGGAGCGGGTGTCGGCGGACGAGGTCGGGGGAGAGCTCGGGGAGCGGGCCACCTTGCTGCAGTTCTCGTCGGCGTTCTGTGCGCCATGCCGGGTCACTCGGCGGACGCTGGCCGAGGTCGAGGGCATGGTCGACGGAGTGCGGCACGTCGAGCTCGACGCGGAGTCGCATCTGGAGCTGGTCCGGCGACTCGACATCCTGCGGACTCCGACGACGCTGGTGCTCGACAGCACCGGTGCGGTCGTGAAGCGCGCCAGTGGTGCGCCGCGCAAGCCAGATGTGATCGCCGCGCTCGCCACTGCGATCGACCGGCAGCCCAACTAACCCCATACCGGATGGCGAATGTCCTCCGGTGTAGGGAATGCTGTGGCGGTGAGCTACCCAGCCGGTTGGTACGACGACCCCCAGGACCCGACCCAGCAGCGCTACTGGGACGGCGAGGTCTGGACGGATCAGCGCCGTACCCAGCAAGGCCCTCCGCCGTACCAGGGCCAGTTCGGACAGACGGGCCAGCCGCAGTACGGCCAGCCTGTCCAGCACGGTCAGGTGTACGGCGGCGCCCAGCCAGGACCCGCGCAGTACGGTCAGCCGGCGCCGGCGCAGTACGGACAGCAGCAGGCGCCCTACCAGCAGCAAGGCCAGGGCTACCCGCAGCAAGGCCAGGGCTACCCGCAGCAGCAGGGCTATGGCTACCCAGGGAAGCGGGTCGCTACGACGCCGGACGGGCAGCCGCTGTCGGGCTGGTGGCGCCGGGTGTTCGCCCGCATCATCGACTCGATCATCGTCGGCATCATCGGTCTGCCGCTGACCGGCTACTTCTACTACCAGTACTTCCAGGTGATCTGGGAGTACCTCCGAGACACCGTGGAGGCGGCGGAGGCCGGCACCCCGACGACCAGCACCGCGCTGCCGCCCGAGGCGTACAAATGGATGATCCCGGCGGTCCTGCTCGGGCTGGTGGTGGCGTTCGCCTACGAGTACTTCTTCCTGACCCGCAAGGGCGCCACGCCCGGCAAGATGGCGCTCGGCATCGCGGTCCGGCTGCGGGACGTACCGGGCAACCCGCCAGGGTCCGCGGTGGCCAAGCGGTACGGCTTCATCATCGGACTCAGCCTGCTGGCGGGCATCCCGCTGGTCGGCACCCTGTTCAGCTTTCTTGCTCTGATCAACTACCTCTGGCCGCTCTGGGACGACAAGAAGCAGGCGCTGCACGACAAGGTCGCCGGGACGAATGTGGTCCGCACCTGATCCGTCCGCAGTCTGAACAGTTGTCTCAGTAATTGGGACCACAGCTGGTAGTCCGGCCCGGTTTCCGTACTCTCGATGCGTGGCTTACACGACATGGCTGACCAAGCGCAGGGCAGTGGACAACTGCCGGATGCGCTCGTCGCTGTGTCGTCGCCGCTGACCAGGCGGCGTCCCGAGCGCTGCGAAACCGGTCGCTGAGCACGGTTTCGCGTACGTCGCCTCCCGCATTCCCGGGCGGGTCCGGCTCGAACTCCTCCTCCTCCGGGAGTCGGCATGTCCGAACAGACGGCCAAGACAAGCATCCAGGTTGATCCGCGGGGACTCCGGTTCGCGGCCGGTGTGACCACGGTCGTCCTGGCGTTGACGCTCGTACTGAACAACCCCTGGCCACTCGCGGTGCAAGCCGTGGTGTTCGCGATCTCGGTCGCGTTCGGGGTCCAGGCGTCGCCGTACGGGCAGCTGTTCAAGCGGCTGATCCGCCCCCGGCTCGGTCCGCCCAAGGAGCTGGAGGACGCGGCGCCGCCGCGGTTCGCCCAGCTGGTCGGCCTCGCCTTCGCGGTCCTCGGTCTGATCGGTTACCTGACCGGTGCGACCGTACTGGGCGTCGTCGCCACCGGATTCGCCCTGGTCGCCGCCTTCGTGAACGCGGCCGTCGGGCTCTGCCTCGGTTGCGAGGCCTATCTGCTGATTCACCGCATTCGTACGCCATCCACCGCTACCAACTGAGAGGCAGCACACATGAGCAGGGAATCCGCGCTCGTCTCGGCCGACTGGGTCGAGGAGCACAAGAACGACGCCGGTGTCGTTCTGATCGAGGTCGACGAGGACGTCTCGGCGTACGACGGCGGCCACATCGCCGGCGCGATCAAGCTGGACTGGAAGGACGACCTGCAGGACCCGGTTCGTCGCGACTTCGTCAGCCAGGAGCAATTCGAGGCGCTGCTGTCCGACCGCGGTGTGAAGAACGACGACACGGTCGTGCTGTACGGCGGCAACAACAACTGGTTCGCGGCGTACGCGTACTGGTACTTCAAGCTCTACGGCCACGGTGACGTCCGCCTGCTCGACGGCGGCCGCAAGCGCTGGGAGCTGGACAGTCGTGAGCTGACCGACGAGGTGGTCAAGCGCGAAGCCACCGAGTACTCCGCGCAGCCGCAGAACCTGGAGATCCGCGCCTTCCGCGACGAGGTCGGCGAAGCCATCGGCGTGAAGAACCTGGTCGACGTGCGCAGCCCCGACGAGTACGCCGGCCGGCTGCTCGCCCCGGCCCACCTCCCGCAGGAGCAGGCGCAGCGCGCGGGTCACATCCCGACCGCGGCCAGCATCCCGTGGAGCAAGGCAGCCAACGACGACGGTACGTTCCGCGCCGACGACGAGCTGAAGACGCTGTACGCCGACGCCGGCGTGGACTTCGGCAAGGACACCATCGCGTACTGCCGGATCGGTGAGCGCTCGGCGCACACCTGGTTCGTGCTGCACGAGATCCTCGGCCAGCCGAACGTGAAGAACTACGACGGTTCCTGGACCGAGTGGGGTTCGCTGGTCGGCGTACCCGTTGCCCTCGGCGACGAGCCCGGGGAGGCCTGACCATGTGCGGAGCCAAGAAGGGCGGCCTCGACCTCAAGGGTGTCGACGTCGACAAGGAAGCCGTGATCCAGGGCCAGGTGCTGCGCGGCGAGGAGCCGGTCGGCGGCGCGTACGTACGGCTGCTCGACTCCACCGGTGAGTTCACCGCCGAGGTGCCGACGTCGGCGACCGGGCACTTCCGGTTCTTCGCGGCGCCGGGCAGCTGGACGCTGCGCACGCTGGCGCCGAAGGCCGACCCGGTCGACCGTCAGGTCGTCGCGCAGTACGGCGAAGTCGCGGAAGTGGCCGTCACCGTCTGAGCTGTCGATCGTTACTGATGGTGCCACCTCCACCTGCAGGTGGCCCACCCTGAAGTGAGCGCCGAAGGGCCCGGACCTTGCGCGTCCGGGCCCTTCGGCATGTGCTGGATCGCTTGCACCGGAAGGGATTCCGGGCATCGCTCCCGAGTTACGGGTCGGCGCCGAAATCTCGCGGGACGAGCGGCTGTGTAACGGTTTGGTCTCGGAGCGCGTTCTGCTCGTTACCTACCGCAACCGCCTGAGTTGTGTCTGTGTCCTGACCCGCGACTCGGGTCACGTCATCACTCAGGGAGGAGGGGTCAATGCGACCCCGCATCGGATACAAGAAGCTCGCGGCCGTCGGAGTTGCGGCGGTTGTCGGCGTGGCTTCTACGATCGCGCTGACGTCGGGTTCTGCGTCCGCCTCGCCGGTTTTCGGATACAGCGGCTACTCGTACGGGACCGACGTTGAATCCGGGCTGGCGAACAGCGGCCCGCAGGTGATCAGCAAGTTCGGTTGCACCACCGACCCGAACAAGGCCGACAAGAACGACATCGCCACGGCCAACGTGAACAACCAGGCGATCGCCCGCAGCGTGCGGACCGACACCCACGCGTTCGACGACAAGAGCGGTACGGGCGTCACCAGCAACGCGACCGCCGTCGACATCAAGGTCGGCAGCCTGCTCACGCTGACCGGTGTGAAGACCACCACCACGGCGAAGTACTCCAAGGGCCAGCTGTCCTACACCGGTAGCACCACCTTCGCCGGCGTGAAGATCGGCGCCATCGCGGTGCCGTCGCTGCTGAACCCGAAGCCGAACACCAAGGTCGCCGTTCCGGGCCTCGGCTACATCGTGCTGAACCGTGTCGGCGGCGTGAAGACCAGCTCCGGCATCTACTCGTACGCGCAGGCCGTCGTGATCCACGCGAACGTGAAGAACCAGTACGTCCCCGAGGGCGTCGACGTCGCGGTGCTGAAGACCCGCGCGGAGATCTCCAAGCCGGCCACCGCGCTGGTGATCGGTGACGCGTACGGCACCAAGGCCAACGCCGACAAGCTGGTCGTCTCCAGCCCGACGTCGCTTCAGACCACCTGCCAGGGGACTGAGGGCAAGACGGTCAAGGTCGCCGTCGGCGAGCTGAACATCCCGAAGGTCGCCTACGTCGGTGGTGTCTACACCACCAAGAACGGCGCCATCGGGTCGGACAAGTCCTACATCAACTTCACCTCGCACGTCGCGGGCGTGAAGGTGGCCAACCTGTCCATCGGCGCCATCGAGTCCTCGGCGTCGGCGTGGAAGACCAAGGACAACAAGGCCGGCGTGAGCTCGTCCTCGAGCATCGCGTCGATCCGCGTCGGCAACAAGGTCTACCCGGTCAAGACCGGTGAGAACCAGACCCTGGACATCCCGGGCGTCGCCCGTCTGACCTTCAACCAGGTCATCCGGCAGAAGCGCTACATCTCGGTGAACGCGCTGGTGATCGACGTCTACAGCCTGAACACCAAGGTCATCGTCGGCCACTCGGGCGCCGGCGTCGTCAGCTGACAACGCCCCTCTGAGTCGAACCTCACCGACCCAGAACAGAAACACCCGGCCCCCGGATCCCTTCGGATCCGGGGGCCGGCTCGTGTTCTACGCGTCCAGGATCAGAGTTACTGGGCCGTCGTTGATGAGGGCTACGTCCATGTGGGCTCCGAAGCGGCCTCTTTCTACTTTGGCGCCCAGGGATTCGAGGGTGGTGCAGAAGGAGTTGTAGAGGGGCTCGGAGAGAGGGGCGGGGGCGGCGGCGTTCCAGGAGGGGCGGCGGCCTTTGCGGGTGTCGGCGTACAAGGTGAACTGGCTGATCGCGAGGATCGGGGCCTGCTCGTCGGCGGCCGAGCGTTCGTCGTGCAGGATGCGGAGGGTCCAGATCTTCGCGGCCAGCGCGGCGGCCTTCTCCGGGGTGTCGTCGTGGGTGACGCCGAGGAGGACCACCAGTCCGGGCCCGTCGATCGCGCCGACCACCTCGCCCTCGACGGTGACCGATGCCTGACTGACTCGCTGTACGACGGCTCTCATAGTCACATCCTGCCTGGCCGGAGATCGTCCGGTGATCGGACCCCTGAGCAGGCAAATATCTCGTTGCCGACCCGGATCTGGCAGGATTCGTCCATGGCGTCGACTCTGATCACAGTTGCTCCCACCGGTGCCGAGACCGCGAAGGCGGACTGCCCGGCGCTGCCGACCACGCTCGACGAGCTGGTCGAGACCGCGAAGCGGTGCGAGGCCGCCGGGGCCGCGATGATCCACATCCACATCCGCGACGGCGAGCACAAGCCGACGCTGGACCTCGGCCGCCTGACCGACACGGTCGCCGCGATCCGGGCGAACACGGCGCTGATCGTCCAGCTGTCCACCGGCGGCGCCGTCACCGATCCGTACGACCACCGCCTCCGCGTCCTCGACGCCGTACCCGACTCATGCTCGCTCACCCTGGGCACGGTCAACTTCGGCGACGACGTGTTCATGAACCCGTGGCCGTTCGTGACCGAGCTCTACCAGCTGACGCAGGAGCGTGAGGTGGTGCCGGAGTTCGAGCTGTTCGACCTCGGCCAGGTGGCGGCGTTGCACCGGTTGCTGGACAAGTTCGGCCTCCCGTACGGCGGACGCGTGCACTGCGACCTGGTCATGGGCGTCCCCGGCGGCATGCCCGGTACGACGGACGCACTGGTGGCCGCGGTCAACGCGCTCCCCGCTGCGGTGACCTCGTGGTCCGCGACCGGGATCGGGCGTACGTCGCTCACCGTCGCGCTGGCCGCGTTGTCGAAGGGCGGAAATCTCCGGGTCGGGATGGAGGACACGCTGACCCTCGCGAAGGGACAGCCGGTCACCCACAACGCCGAACTGGTCGAGCGAGCCGCCACGCTCGCGACGCTGGCTCAGCGCCCGCCGATGTCGCCGGACGAGGCCCGCGACCTGTTGCACGTCAAACGGGACCGCTGAACCAGGAACACCACCGCGCCGGCCACAACGATCGTTGCCTCCAGCAATAACCAGTCGCGGAGGTAGTCCCGCGGGAGCACGGTCGGGTTGGCGCCTTTGCCCTGGCGCAGGAGCAGCGGGATCGCGATCAGCGTGGTGAGACCGACGTACAGCAAGGTGGTTCGCAAGGCACCGACGGTGCGGTGCCTGTCGGGGCCGATCGACCACCGGGTCACCAGCCAACCGATGGCGACCGTCGTTGGGACCAGGAAGAAGTCGTCGACGAAGACCGCACCTCCGAGCCAGATCGGCAGCCGAATCAGCGCCGGCGGCTCGACAGCGCCGACCAGCAGCCAAAGCCCCCACAGCCCGAAGCCCACCCCCGCCGCACCGAGCGCGGCCCTGGCAGCCTTCATGCGATGACCTCCAGGCGGTGGACCCATTTGGTCTGGAGGACGCCGGGCCGGTTCGGGGCGATGATGCGGGCCGGGAAGCCGTGGTCGAGGGCGAGCTCGGCACCGTTGAGGCGGAGGGCAAGAAGCGTCAGAGGATCGTCGGCGAACTCCGGTGGCAGCTCGCTGGTCGCGTAGAAGCCGCCCTTCTCCATCGACACGACGCGGACCCGGGAGCCGGGCGGAGCCCCACACAGGCTCAGCAGGTCGCGGATCCGGATGCCCTCCCAGTGAGCACCCTGACTCCAGCCCTCGACGCAGGCGATCGGGAGGTCGGAGCGGTTCTGCTCGAGGTTCCGGAGTTCGTCGAGGGTGTACGACAGTTTCCGTGGGCCCGTGATCGTGAAGCGCCAGTTGGCACCGATCCCGGTGACACCCGCGTCCTTCGCCGTACGGTTGACCGGCAGGCCTTGCGGACCGACGTTCGGCTTCCGCGGCGCGAGTACGGCGACCGGGCCGAAGGCGGGCACCGACTGGCCGACCGAGGTGATCCCGACGAGAGCGCCGCCGCCGGCGACCGTGCGAAGCAAGCCGCGCCGGGTCAAGCCAGTGATTGCGGGAGGCAACGAATCTGCGACCGGCGTGCTGTCGGCCGGCGTACGGCGCCAGTGCGCGAGGATCAGCGGGAGCTTGACGGCAAGGTGGACGAGCAGCGCGCCGACGATGATCCAAGCGAGCGCGTAGTGGGTTTGCTTGAACGGGAACGGCCACGGATACCACTGCAGGGTGTTCAGGAAACCGGTGAACAGCTCGAGCGCCAGGGCTGAGACGAGGACCAGGATCGAACCGCGTTCCAGGATGGTGGTGAGGGCCTTGCGGCTCGGCGGCCAGGGAAGCTTGGCGAACAGCTTGGGGTAGACGGTCCACAACTTTGCCAGCAGCAACGGAACGGCGACGGAACCGCTGAGGATGTGCAGGCCTTGGGTGACGCGGTAGAGCGAGGCCGGCCGGCTGGGGATGGTCAGCCAGCCGGGTGTGTCCTGCTGGAGATGGCTGAACAGGCCGGTCAGGAAGCAAATCGCCACCGCGAGCCCGAGCCACCGGCCGATCACCGTCGCCACGCGCGGATGGTGCAGCGGGGACGGGAAGGACTTCTCGGTCGGTGGGGCCGGGAGCTTCATGTTTCCACTACAACCCACTTCGGTCCGTGCGTACGGCGTCCATCGGTTACTGCTCGCGAACGACGTACGTAAGAACGGGAGGTGGTGGCCCAGAACGGGCCGGTTGGCGGTGAGATCAGGCGGGGGGAGCCCGGCGGAGGTCGACCACCTCCTGTTCTCAGGTACGCGAGGGATCCGTTGTCCACAGGCGTGCGTCATTCGGGCGGTGGTGGCACCGGCTGAGGATTAGGCTGGGCGGACCTGAGGAGAGGAGCGCGCGGGTGAAGACGCAGCAGCGGTCGTCGAGCGACGACCAGCGTGCCATGGCGGATCTGGCCGAGGTCTCCGACTGGAGATCGGTCTGGGGACCGCCGGGCACCGGTGTGGACGCGATCCGCGCGCTGGTCTCCCGCGTCACTGCCGCCACCGGCTGGCGACCATGGGCCCCCGGCAACATCGACCCCGACCGCTATACCTGGGGTCTCGTCACCCCGCGCGAGACCGTGATGCTCGTGCTGCCGGACGCCGTGCTGCCGGAGAGCCCGCGCAGTGGGTGGTCGGCGTACGAGATCGGATCGGCGGAGATTGCTGACGCCGAGGAAGGGCTGGACGACCACTGGCCCGGGCAGCTCGAGTTGGCCCGTGAGCACTGGGGTGCTCCGGTCTTCGTCGGGCCTGGGTCGGATCTGCGGATTCCGCCGGAGTGGCGAGGCCGTCGTCGTCACCTGGCGGTCTGGCTGCGGCCGGGCGCCGAGCTTCACCTGTACGCGACCCAGCCCGGGCCAGAGGACAACGCGGCCGGCTTCGGGTACTCCGTCTATGCGAGCGAGGTGGCGTGATGGCAGAAGCCGAAGACCTGATGCGGGACATGGTCGATGAGCTCCGCAAGACGTGGCGGCGGATGCAACGGCTGATGCGTGGGGTGAGCAACCTGGCGCGCCGTTGGCAACAGCAGCGTGCGGGCGTCGAGCGAATCCGTGACCAGGGGCGCTTCGACCCGAACTACGACCGTCGCATGCGGGACACGTATCCGGATCCCGCCGATCGGTTCGGTGAAGTCGACCGGCAGATCGCACAGAACGCGCAGTTGCGGCAGGACAACGAGCGACTGCAGGCCGAAGTGAACGCTGAGCAGCAGCGTGTGCAGGACCTGCAAGCCCAACGGGAACGCGATGACATCGCGCGGGATCCCGACGGCGACGGGATCCCGGTGCAAGACGACGTCGACGGCGACGGCCGGCTCGACCGGAACCAGCAGGACCAGCAGGTCCAGGACGACCAGCAGGTCCAGGAGGACCAGCAGGTCCAGGAGGACCAGCAGGTCCAGGAGGACCAGCAGGTCCAAGAGGTCG
The DNA here is from genome assembly GCF_040638415.1 of Kribbella sp. NPDC026596. Taxonomy (NCBI): domain Bacteria; kingdom Bacillati; phylum Actinomycetota; class Actinomycetes; order Propionibacteriales; family Kribbellaceae; genus Kribbella; species Kribbella sp. NPDC026596. Next base: position 28,423 of record NZ_JBEZYF010000022.1, read on the forward strand.
AGGACGACGATCGCGCGGCCGAGGTGGCGGACGAGCAGCGCGAGGACCGTGAGACCGCGGAGCGCAACGAGCGCGACCGCCGCGAGCGAGACGGGCGCGACGCACCCGCCCCCGGCGAGGTCGGCGCAGCGGCAGCCGCAGTCGGCGCGGCCGGCGTAGCAGCCGACGAGGCCGAGCAGCAGGAGGCCGCCGAGCAGGAAGCCGGAGACCAGGTCGAGCGGGGCGACGCTGAGCAGGAGGCTGGAGATCAGGTCGAGCGGGGCGACGCTGTGCAGGAAGCCGGAGACCGGGTCGAGCGGGGCGACGCTGAGCAGGAAGCCGACGATCAGGTCGAGCGGGGCGACGCTGAGCGGGAAGCCGGAGACCAGGTCGAGCAGGGCGTGTCTGGGCAGGAGGCCGGGGACGAGGTCGGGCGGGATCGCGCTGAGCAGGATGTCGAGCTCGGTAATGACGGTGTGATCAGACCGGCCGGCATGGAAGGCGAGCAAGGCCAAGAGCAGGGTTCGCCGGAAGCTGAGCAGGGTTACGAGCGTGGTGACGACGGTGTGATTCGTGCCGCTGGTGAGGAGCCGGGGCAGGGGCAGGAGCAGGGGTCGGCCGAGGCTGAGCAGGGCCAGGGGTCGCCGGAGGTCGATCAGGAGTACGAGATCGGTGAAGGCGGTGTGATTCAGGCAGCCGGGCAGGAGCCTGAGCTGGCGCAGCAGGATCAGCAGCCAGGGCTCGATGAACAGCCAGGGCTGGATCAGCAGCCGGGGCACGATCAGCAGACGGGGCTGGATCAGCAGCTGGGGCAGGGGCAAGAGGCTGAGCAGAGGCAGCAGGTTGGGCACGAGCAGGCGGATGCTGGGCCGCAGCCGGGCTTGCAGACGGCTGGGGATCGCCGAGATGCCAACCAGGTCGCTCTGCAGAACGGCCAAAACGGCGAGCAGGTCGGCCCTGCCGCACAGCAGGGTGTTGACGAGAGTGCGCAGCCCGGGCAGAGCGCACCGCCGCCGGTGGAGGAGCCGCTACTCGACGAGCAACGGCAAGCCCGGCAGCAGCAGCACTCGAACGGCCAGGAGCAGACGGCCGACACGTCCGATCCGGCGTCCGTGGAGGACCTGAAGGCCCAGCACGAACGCGTCAGTGCCGGTCACGCGGCGGCCTCAGGCGCAACCAGGCCGCCAGGCGAAGCAGCCCTCGCCGGCGGCCGCGGCGGCCAGACCGCAGGCCGTCAGCACAGCCAAGACATGAACCGCGGCGGCGGCAGCAACCGCACAGACGGCCCCGGCTACGAGCGCTGACGCCGAACGGAAAGTTAGGCGGCGCCGCATGGCGCCGCCCCGCTCGGAACTCACCGCTGCTGCCTGGCCTGCGCGCACGGGAACCAGCTCACCTGGCATCCACCACTGCCGGTCAGCTGGCATCCGCCCCACCTCGGCGCTGCTTCAGCTGGCGTCCGCTGGGCTGCCCCAGCGGTGCTTGCTTCTGGTGCCTGAGCGGCTAGTAGACGATTGCTTGGGTGTTGTCGGTGAGGATTTCTTCGGTGAAGGCGGGGGCGCCGGCTATGCGGGTGCCGGGGCGGAGGTCGGCTTCGGTGAGGTCGCGGCGTTTGGCGCATTGGGTGCAGACGGTGAGTTGACCGCCTTCGAGGACCGACGTGAGCAGATCCGCGAGTGGCGCCGCGTGGGGGAGTTCGAAGGCCTCCGCCCGGCCCGGTACGGCGAACCAGACGGCCTCGCCCGTCAGCCACAACGAGACCGTCGCGCCGGCCGCGACTGCGGTGGCGGCGACGGTGAAGGCCTGGTTGGCGCGCTCGGGTTCTTCGGCGCCTGCGGTCAGTTTGATCACCAGCGTGCGGGACATCACGCCACGGTAGCCGAAGGTCCACACCGCCATCCTCTAGACTGACCACCGTGCTGCACGTCGTCTTCACCTCCCTGCTGATTCTGGTCTGTGTGTTCATGGGCTGGTTCTCGGCGTTCGTCGTCTACCGGCTGTACCGCGGCCGCAACGCGAGCTGAGTGATCCGATGGCGTTCGAGATCCCGCAGGACCTGCACCCCGACCTGATGCCGCTGGCCTGGCTGCTCGGTCGCTGGGAGGGCCGCGGGCACGGCGACTACCCGACGATCGAGAAGTTCGAGTTCGGGCAGCAGATCGACTTCAGCCACAACGGCAAGCCCTACCTGCACTACGTCAGCCAGACCTACGTGGTCGGCGAGGACGGCACGAAGGAGCGCCCGCTGGCCGTCGAGACCGGCTTCTGGCGCCCGCGGCCGGACAACAAGGTCGAGGTCATCCTGGCGCACCCGACCGGCTTCGCGGAGATCTGGTACGGCGACATCGACGGCGCGAAGATCGAGCTGCAAACGGACGTCGTAGCCCGCACCGTGTCAGCGAAGGAAGTCACCGCCGGCCACCGCCTCTACGGCCTGGTCAAGGGCGAGCTCCTCTGGGCCTACGACATGGCCGCCGAGGGCCAGCCCCTCCAGCCCCACCTCTGGGCAACCCTCATCCGTTCCTAACTCTCCGCGACCCAGGAGTACTCGACCTTCGGCCGCCCACTCCGCCCGTCGTACCGCTGGGTCCGTAGTGCCTGCCCCTGATCGGCCAGGTGCTCCAGATACCTCCGAGCCGTGATTCGCGAGGTGCCCAAAGACGTCGCGACCTCCTCGGCGGTCCAGCCCTCGCGGTTGCCGAGCAGTTGGACGACGCGGTCCAGGACGGATCCGGTGAGGCCTTTCGGCACCGACGAGACGGTTGCTGGATGCAACAACCTGTCGACCTCGTCCTGGTCCGCGACCATGTCACCCAGTGAGGCCGCCCGGCGTTGCCGTGCGTACGCCGTCAACCGGTCGCGCAATGTCTCGAAGGCGAACGGTTTCAAGACGTACTGCACCACGCCGATCCGCGCGGCCGCCTGCACCGCCGCGACCTCCCGCGCCGACGTCACCGCGACCACGTCAGTTTGGTTGCCCAAGGCCCGCATCCGCCGGACCACGTCGAGCCCGTGCCCGTCCGGCAGATGCATGTCCAGCAGCACCAGGTCGACATCGCCCCGAGCAAGCACCTGCAACGCACGAGCCGCCGTACCCGCGACACCGTGACACGTGAACCCCGGCAGCCGTTCGACGTACGTACGATGCGCCTCGGCCGCCACCGGATCGTCCTCGACGACGAGCACGCGCAGGTCAGGCACTGGCACCCACCGCCCGCGGCAGCCGAACCCGAACGCTCAACGCCGGTACGTCGTCCAGCTCGGAATCCGGGTCGACCATCAACGTGCCCTGCCACCTCTCAACCGTGCTCCGCACCAGCACGAGCCCCAGACCATGCCCCGGCTCGGCCTTCGTCGTCCAGCCTCGCTCGAACATGTGCGCCAGCTCGACCGCACCCAGCTCGGCGCCGGTGTTCGTCACGATCAGGTCGATCGCGTCCGGCGTAGTACTCGCGCGCAGCTCGACCCGGCGTGGTGCCGGACCGCCACGCGCAGCCTCGATCGCGTTGTCCAGCAGGTTCCCCACCACCGTGACGACGTCCTGCGCGGGAAGTCGCGTGTTCAACTCCTCCTGACCGAGCTCCAACGTCAGTACGACGCCACGCTCCTGAGCCTGCGACAGCTTCGCGAGCAGCAGCGACGCCAGCACCGGATCGCCTACCGTGCCGACCACCCGATCCGTCATCGCCTGCGCGAACTGCAGCTCGGACACCGCGAACTCGCGGGCGCGTTCCGGCTTGCCGATCTCGATCAGGCTGACGACGGTGTGCAAGCGGTTGGACGCCTCGTGGTTCTGTGCTTGCAGGGATTCGGCCAAACTCCGTACGGCGTCCAGTTCGCCGAGCAGCCGCTGCAGTTGGGTGTGGTCCCGCAGCGTCACGATCCGCCCCGACCGGGCCGGCTGCTGGTTGACGACCAGCACACCCTGCGCTCCGAGGTGCAGCTCGTCGTACGCCGTACGCCCGGCGCGCAGCAACTCCGCCAGAGTCGGCCCGAGGTGGAGCTCGTCGATCGGGGTCCCGGGTTCCACCGCACGGATGCCGAGCAACTGCAGGGCCTCGTCGTTCGCAAGCTGGACGCGACCGTAGGCGTCCAGCAGGATCAGGCCTTCGCGGGCCGCGTGCAGCACGCCTTCGTAGAAGTCGAGCATCCGGGCCAGCGACTGAGTACCCATGCCTCGGGTGGCGCGTCGTACCCGCCAGCTGACGAGCGCGTTGCCCGCGATCGCCACGCCGAGCATCAGGCTGGCGATGCCCAGCATCGAGCGCGTGTCGAGGCGGATCAGCTCCCACCAGCCGGGCGGGGCGACCCCGGCAGCCGCGGCGTCACGTTCGGCCTGAGCGCGCGATCGGCTGACCAGGGTGATGCAGACCATCAGGATCAGCACCGAGACCGTGATCGACTGCAGCCAGAGCACCTGGCGACGCAGTTCCCACGGTCGGTCCCTCATGCCGGACAGTCTGCACTGAGAACGATATGAACGAAATGCGCGCTTTCCCTGTGCGTCACGTCACAGTTACTCAAACACCCCGCCGGCCGATACAGGGAGTCCCACCAATGTCGAGCCCGACCGAACCCCGACCCACTCCGGTGCGCAACGACCGGACCCATTTCCTCTACATCGCCGTCATCGTCGCCGTCCTGCTCGGCATCGGTGTCGGGTTCCTGTTCCCCGACTTCGCCGTCGAGCTGAAACCGCTCGGCACCGCGTTCGTCAACCTGATCAAGATGCTGATCAGCCCGATCATCTTCTGCACGCTGGTGCTCGGCATCGGCTCGGTCCGCCAAGCCGCCAGCGTCGGCAAGGTCGGCGGTCTCGCGCTCGTCTACTTCCTGGTGATGTCGACGGTCGCGCTCGGCATCGGCCTGGTGGTCGGCAACCTGGTCCAGCCCGGTTCCGGTCTGAACCTGACCGACAAGCTCCGCGAGACCGGCCAGAAGCAGGCCGCCGGGGCGCATGAGGGTACGACGGACTTCCTCCTCGGCATCATCCCGAAGTCAATGCTGTCCGCGCTGACCGAGGGCGAAGTACTGCAGACCGTGTTCGTCGCGCTGCTGATCGGCTTCGCGCTGCAGGCGATGGGCACGAAGGGCCAGCCGATCCTCGGCGCCATCGGGCACATCCAGCGGCTGGTGTTCAAGGTGCTGTCGATGATCATGTGGGCCGCCCCGATCGGCGCGTTCGGCGCGATCGCTGCCGTCGTCGGCGCCACCGGCGCGGACGCGCTGGTCAGCCTCGGCAAGATCATGCTCGCCTTCTACGCCACCTGCCTGCTGTTCGTGATCCTCGTGCTCGGCACGCTGCTCCGGGTGGTCACCGGGATCTCGATCTTCCAGTTGCTGCGCTATCTCGGCCGCGAGTTCCTGCTGATCGTGTCCACCTCGTCGTCGGAGACCGCCCTGCCCCGACTGATCGGAAAGATGGAGCATCTCGGCGTCGACAAGTCCGTGGTCGGCATCACCGTCCCCACCGGCTACTCGTTCAACCTGGACGGCACGGCGATCTACCTGACCATGGCGTCGCTGTTCATCGCCGAGGCGATGGACCAGCCGTTCTCGATCGGTCAGCAGATCTCCCTGCTGCTGTTCATGATCGTCGCCTCGAAGGGCGCTGCCGGAGTCACCGGCGCCGGTCTGGCCACGCTGGCCGGCGGCCTTCAGTCGCACCGCCCGGACCTGGTCGACGGCGTCGGCCTGATCGTCGGCATCGACCGGTTCATGTCCGAGGCCCGGGCGCTGACGAACTTCGCCGGCAACGCGGTCGCCACCGTCCTGGTGGGCCACTGGGTCGGTGAGTTCGACAAGTCGCAGGCACAACAGGTGTTCGCCGGTGAGGATCCGTTCGACGAGGCCGCCTTCGCCGCGGGCGACACCCACGCCGGCGACGTACCCCTCACCGCCACAGCCGAGGAAGCACCTGTCAACCGCTAGCCATCCCCACCCCTCCCAGCACTGCCCGCCGGGCCACAGACCGGCGGGCAGTGTCACGTCTACTTCCCGGCCAGCAGCGCGACGACGGGTGCCAGATCCTCGAGGTACGTCGAGTTGACGCTGATGTACGACGTACCGAACTCGTCCCGCCGCCGCTGGAGCTCATCCGCCATCTGTTGCGGCGTACCGCGCAGCATCATCAGCGAGTCGCTCGCCTCCAGCTCGGCGGGCTCGACACCGGCGGCCCGCTTGGTCCACGGCGGCAGCTCCCGGGTCCCGGCCGCGAACAGGTTCATCGCGAGCTCGATCTCGTCCGCCCGCGGTCCGGCCAGCTCACGCAGGTCCTGGACCAGCTGAGCGACCTCGGCGCGCGGCGTCATCGCGTCCTTGGCCAGCGAGACGATGTCGGCCCGGGCCGCCGCCAGTGCGAGCGCCCGCGGTCCACCGGCCGCCAGCATGATCGGCGTACGGCGGTCGCCGTCGAGCTTCTCGAGGTGGTCCAGGGTCTCGCGAACCTGGTCACGCCGCTCCTTGGCCGTGCCGAACCGCAACCCGATCTCGGCCACCTGCTGCTCGACCGCCGGCCGCCCGGTCCCGAGACCGAACTCGAACCGCCCGTCGGTCAGCAAGGTGAGCGTGTGCGCCTCCCAGGCGGTCGCCCGCGGAGTGCGGAGCGGAGCCGCCGCTACGAACGTGCCGACCCGGATGTCCGCGACCGCGGCGGCCATCGCCAGCGAGGGGAACGGCGACGGCAACTGCAGCCCGTCGGGCATCAGTACGGTGGAGTATCCGAGGTCCGCAGCCTGGCGGACGGTCTTGATCCAGTCGGTGCCGCTCGCCGGGCTACCCACCACGCCGAACCGGAATCGCTTGTCGCTCATCGCCTGCTCCCTTCATCGCGTCGTCCATGCCAGGCTCCCCGGACAAGAGGTCTGTCCACATCCCACCCCGGGAGGCGTTCGCCGTACGCCACTCGACGTACTCTGGTGACATGTCACGAAACCGCAGCCCACTGCTGGACCTGCCCGGGGCGGTCGAGGCCGACGGACTCGACGCCGGCGTCGCGGCCCACTACGGCTCGGATCTGCGCGAGCAGCGGGCCCTCGTCGCCGGCCAGGCGTTTGTCGACCTCTCGCACCGCGATGTCGTCACGATCACCGGTCCGGACCGCCTGACCTGGCTGCACGCGATCACCACGCAGTACTTCGAAGGCCTCAAGCCCGGTACGTCGACCACGGCGCTACTGCTGTCGCCGACCGGCCACATCGAGCACGTGATGTACGGCGTAGACGACGGCGAGACGTTCTGGCTGCACACCGAGCCGGGTGCGGCCGCGGCGCTGATCGAGTGGTTGCAGAAGATGGTCTTCATGTCCCGCGTCGAGATCGCGGACGTGACTGACGACTACGCCATGATTTGGAAGCCCGGAGCTCCTGAGGGCGAGCACCTGACCCGCAGCGGCGAGGACTCGCTGGGCGGTCACGAGGTGTTCCTGCCGCGCGGCGAGCTGGCCGGGCTGGAGGGTCCGGCGGCCGGGATCTGGGCGTACGAGGCGCTCCGGATCGAGGCGGGTGCGCCGCGGTTCGGTCTGGACACCGACGAGCGCGCGATCCCGAACGAGGTGGGCTGGCTCGGCGTCGGCGTACACCTGAACAAGGGCTGCTACCGCGGCCAGGAGACGGTCGCCCGGGTGCACAACCTCGGCCGTCCGCCGCGGCGGCTGGTGCGGCTGCACCTGGACGGTTCGGTCGACCACCTGCCGGCGCATGGGTACGCCGTGCGCGCGGGGGAGAAGCAGGTCGGGTTCGTCGGGTCGGCGGCGCGGCATCACGAGCTCGGACCGATCGCGCTCGCGCTGGTCAAGCGGAACGTCGACGCGGACGCCGTACTCGAGATCGTGGCCGAGGATCAGCCCACGGTGACGGCGACGCAGGAGATCCTGGTCGACCCCGAGGCAGGCCTGCACGTCCGCTCCCGACTCTGAACCGATTCATTCGCAATACCGCATTTTGCACCTGTACAGTTCAGCCGTGACCGAACCTGTGATCCTGGCCGACGTCGTCCGCAGCGACTTCGTGGAGGGCCATCACCGCGGCTCCGTCGTGGTGACCAACCCCGACGGCACTGTCGCCTGGGCGGCCGGCGTCGTCGACCAGCCGATGTTCCCGCGCTCGTCGAACAAGCCCATGCAGGCCCTCGGCATGCTCCGCAACGGCCTGCCCCTGGACGGCAACCTGCTCGCGCTCGCGGGTGCATCGCACTCGGGTGAGCAGATCCATCTCGACGGTGTCCGCGAGATCCTCGCACTCGCGGGCAAGGACGAGTCGGTTCTGCGGACGCCGGCGCAGTACCCGCTGGACGACGCGGCCCGGGATGCCTGGGTACGCGCGGGGCACGGTCCGGAATCGATCACGATGAACTGCTCCGGCAAGCACGCCGCGATGATCCTCACCTGCCACCTCAACGGCTGGCCGATCGACGACTACCGGTTTCCGGATCACCCACTGCAGAAGGAGATCCGGACCGCGATCGAGGACTCGGCCGGGGAGAAGGCCTCCTACATCGCCGTCGACGGCTGCGGCGCCCCGATCTTCGCGCTCACCCTGGCCGGCCTCGCTCGCTCGTTCGGCCTGTTCGCCGCCGCGGCCCCGGGGACCCTCGAGGCGCGCGTGAAGGATGCGTTCCGCGCGTACCCCGAGTACGCCAGCGGGAGTACGCGCGACGAGGCCGAGCTGATGCGCGCGGTCGACGGCCTGTTCTGCAAGGCCGGCGCCGAAGGTGTGTACGCCGTCGGCCTGGCCGACGGCCGGGGGATCGCGGTGAAGCTCGAGGACGGGCAGCCGCGCGGCCGCAAGGTTGTGATGGCCGCTGTCCTGCAGCGCCTCGGCATCACCAACGACACCATCGAGCGGCACCTCCGCTTCCCCCTCCTCGGCGGCGGCGTCGAGGTCGGCGCCGTACAACCGCATCCTGCGACGTTCAGCTAGTTTCCAGCCCGCGTGAGCGGGCTCACGGTGGTCGTGCTTGCAATTGCAAGCACCTTGCTAGCACACTGGATGCATGGCCAGGTTGAGTGATCGTGCAGCTGGGGCGGTGGGCTCCCTCGGGGAGTACCTCGCCGAACAGCGGCGGCATGCGCAGTTGTCGTTGCGGCAGCTGTCGGACCTGGCCGGGGTGTCGAACCCGTATCTGAGCCAGATCGAGCGTGGCCTGCGGAAACCGTCGGCCGAGGTGCTGCAGCAGCTCGCGAAGGCGTTGCGGATCTCCGCGGAGACCCTGTACGTACGGGCCGGCATCCTCGATCCGGACGACAGCTCGGAGGGCTCGCGGCCCACGGGCGTGGTCGACGCCGTCCTGCTCGACCCCGCACTGAACGAGCGGCAGAAGCGCGTCCTGCTGGACGTCTACGCGTCGTTCGTCCGTGAGAACACAACCCCTGACGAGCACACCACCAAGTAATCACTTCCTGCTGAAAATCCGAGGAGAAGCCTGATGGCTACCCGTACGCCTGTTACCCCGTTCTACGCGATCGCCGGCGCCGGCGACCTCGCGGTCGAGAAGTTCCGCGCGGTCAGCGAGGACGTCACCGCCCGGTTCGCCAAGCTGGACCAGCAGACCCTGCAGGCCGAGCTGACCAAGGCCCAGACCGAGTTCGCCAAGCGTTTCGAGGCGATCGTCGCCGACGCGAAGACCACCCCGGCCAAGCTGCGCGAGCTGCCGAAGACCGCGCAGGCCGGCTTCACCACCGTCCTCGGCCAGGCCGAGGAGACCTACGAGGACCTGGCCGGCCGCGGCAAGGACCTGGTCGAGCGGATCCGCCACCAGAAGGCCACCGAGGACCTGGTCGCCAGCGCGAAGACCACGGTGAGCAAGGCCAAGGCGACCCGCACCACCGCCAAGAAGACCGCCGACACCGCGACCCGCAACGTCAAGGCGACCACGACCAGCGCTCGCAAGACCGCGAAGACGGCCGCCAAGGCCGCGACCGCCGCCGCCGACAAGGTCGGCGACTGACGGTAACGAACAGCCCAGTTCTGGGTGAATCCGATGGCCGGGCGGCTCTCAGCAGATGAGGCCGCCCGGTCTGTCGGTTAGGCTCGTAGGCATGCTCCCACTCGCCACGTTCCCGAACCTCTTTCCCGGGTTCGCAGGTCCGCTCGAGATCATCTGGTGGGTGCTGCTCGGACTCAAGCTGGTGGCGCTGGTCGACGCGGCCTTCCGGCCCCGGGCGGTGTTCGTCGCCGCGGACAAGCTGACCAAGCCCGGCTGGGTGCTGATCCTCGTCGTGTTCACGCTGAGTCAGCTTTTCCAGGGCTGGCTGAGCTTCTTCGGTCTGATCGGCATCGTCGCGGCCGCCGTCTACCTGGTCGACGCCCGCCCGGCGCTCCGCGCCGCCGCCGGCCGCGGCCGAGGCGGCTGGGGCATCCGCCGCCGCCGGGGTCCGCGTCCGCTCTGAAACTAGGAGCGGTAGACGATCACCTTGTCGCCGACCTTGACCTGGCCGAACAGGATCTTGATCTTGCCCAGGTCCCGCACGTTCACGCAGCCGTGCGAGGCGCCGTTGTAACCGCGGGCCGCGAAGTCGGACGAGTAGTGCACCGCCTGGCCGCCGCTGAAGAACATCGCGAACGGCATCGCCGAGTCGTACAGCTTGGAGACGTGGTTCCGGCTCTTCCAGCCGACCGTGAAGCTGCCCTCGCGGGTCGCAGTCTTCACCGCGCCGAACCGCACGTCCAGCTGCATCTTCACCACGCCGTCGACGACGTACCGCAGCTTGCGAGTGCTCTTGTCGATGCACAGCACCACACCCGTTGCGCAGCGCGCGTCGAGCTGCTTACCGTTCACCACCGGCGCCGGCGGGTACAGCTCGGTCTGGGTCGGCACATGGGTGACCGCGGCAAGCTTGTCCAAGGTGTTCTGGTCGACGTACCCGAGCTGCGGAATCCCCTTGGACTGCTGGAACTTCTTCACCGCAGACCGCGTCATCGTCCCGTAGTCGTTGTCCAGGTAGCGCTTCTCCAGCAGCTTCAGCTGAACCAGGCGAGCCTCGACCTTGCGTACGTTCGTACCGCTGGAGCCGTTCTTCCACAGCGCCTTCGGGTAGATCGGCAGCTCACCGGTGACCTCGAACGGCACGGTCTTCAGGTCCGAGGAGTCCGTCGGCGCCGCCGTCGCGCTCGTTCCGGAACTGAGGAGTGCAGCAATTCCGGCGCCTGCGACCAGTCCGGTCAGCATCTTGCGAATGATCAGCCCGCGCATCGGACACCCCTCTGATCGACCCGTCCCTACACTTGTGGGACGTCCTCACCGGTCTTTTGGTTGGCTCAGCGTACCCGAGGAACTTCGCATGGAGATCGTTCTCAGCACCGCGGACATCACCACGGTCCCGGCCGATGCGATCGTCAACGCAGCGCATCACGCGCTTCGCGGCGGTGGTGGCGTGGACGGTGCGATCCATCGCGCCGGCGGTCCGGAGATCCTCGCGGAGCTGATCGATCGCTATCCGAACGGCACCCCGACCGGTACGGCGGTCTGGACCACAGCGGGCGCGCTTCCCGCGTCGTACGTGATCCACGTGGTCGGGCCCAACTACAACGCCGGCCAACGGGATCCAGCCCTGCTCGAGTCGTGTTACCGCAATGCTCTGCGGATCGCGGACGAGCTCGGCGTCAAAACCCTTACCCTCCCTGCGGTCTCGGCCGGCATCTACGGCTGGCCGGCCCGATCAGCAGCGGAGGTCGCCGTACGGACAGTTCTCCGTACGACGACCTCCGTCGAGCGCTCGATCTTCTGCCTGGTGGACCCCAGGCTCTATCGGGCTTTCAGTCAGGTGCTGGATCAGCCGCTGTAGACGACGACCTTGTCGCCGACCTTGATGCGGGCGAAGATCCAGGCGATCTTCTTCTTGTCCCGGATGTTCACGCAGCCGTGCGAGGCGCCGTTGTAGCCACGGGCCTTGAAGTCCGAGGAGTAGTGCACCGCCTGGCCGCCGCTGAAGAACATCGCGTACGGCATCGCGGACTTGTACAGCGACGACACGTGGTTCTTCGACTTGCGGTAGACCTTGAACGTGCCGTTGCGCGTCGGTGTCTTGCTGGCACCGAAGCGGGCGTCGGCGACCTGGATCGCCTTGCCGTTCACGACGTACACCAGCTTGCGGGTCTTCTTGTTGATGCAGAGCACCCGGCCCTTCGTCAGGCAACGCTTGTCCAGCCGGTACTTGCCCACCACCGCACTGGACTTCGCCGCCGTGGCCGCCTTCTGCGGCGCGACCACGACCAGGGGCGCAACCTTCGGTGCCACCGTGACGGCATCGGCCGTCGTGGTGGCGGAAAGTGCGCCGACGCCCACGAACGCGGCGGCCGTCAGAGTAGCGCCGAGCTTACGCAGAATGCCCATGTTTCCTTGTCCTTCCCCCAGCAGAGTTGCTTGCACAAGACAGACGTCAGCAGCTGGCGTCTGGTTGGTAACGATCCGGAATTTTCTTCCCCCGCGACCGGCCGAGCAATGGTGTATCACACCGCTGTGATTCGGCTCGCGTCGTTCCGCCGACCGTGTCCAGTTCGTGCCCAAACACCCAGGCTGCGTTCAGCTCTTGCTCTTGCGACCCAGCTTCGAACGCTCGACCTGGGTGAGGGCGACCTTGCGCATCCGGATCGCGTCCGGGGTGACCTCGACGCACTCGTCCTCGCGGCAGAACTCCAGCGACTGCTCGAGCGACAGCTTGCGGGCCGGCACCAGCTTCTCGAACTCGTCCGCGTTCGAGCGGACGTTGGTCATCTTCTTTTCCTTGGTGATGTTGACGTCCATGTCGTCGGCGCGCGAGTTCTCGCCGACGATCATGCCCTCGTACACCTCGGTGGCCGGCTCCACGAACATGGTGCCGCGCTCCTGCAGGTTGATCATCGCGTACGACGTCGCCGCGCCGGTGCGGTCCGAGACCAGCGAGCCGGACGGGCGCGTGCGGAGCTCGCCGAACCACGGCTCGTAACCCTCGAAGACGTGGTGGGCGATCCCCGTACCGCGGGTGTCGGTGAGGAACTCGGTCCGGAAGCCGATCAGGCCGCGGGCCGGCACCAGGAACTCCATCCGGACCCAGCCGGTGCCGTGGTTCGTCATCTGCTCCATCCGGCCCTTGCGGACCGCGAGCAGTTGGGTAACGGTGCCGAGGTATTCCTCGGGGCAGTCGATCGTCAGGCGCTCGACCGGCTCGTGCCGCTTGCCGTCGATCTCGCGGGTGACCACCTGCGGCTTGCCGACGGTCAGCTCGTAGCCCTCGCGGCGCATCTGCTCGACCAGGATGGCCAGCGCCAGCTCACCACGGCCCTGCACCTCCCAGGTGTCCGGACGCTCGGTCGGCAGGACCTTCAGGGACACGTTGCCGACCAGTTCGCGGTCGAGGCGGTCCTTGACCAGGCGGGCGGTGACCTTGGTGCCCTTGGTCCGGCCGGCCAGCGGCGAGGTGTTGGTACCGATCGTCATCGAGATGGCCGGCTCGTCCACGGTGATCAGCGGCAGCGGCTTGGGGTTGTCCGGGTCGGTCAGGGTGTCGCCGATCATGATCTCGGGGATGCCCGCGATCGCGACGATGTCGCCCGGTCCGGCCGAGTCGCCGGGGACGCGCTCGAGCGCCTCGGTGACCAGCAGTTCGGTGATCTTGACCTTCTGGATCGTGCCGTCGTGGCGGCACCAGGCGACCTGGGCGCCCTTCTTCAGCGTGCCTTCGTGCACCCGGACCAGCGCGAGCCGGCCGAGGAACGGCGAGGCGTCCAGGTTGGTGACGTGCGCCTGCAGCGGCGCGCCCTCGGTGTACTCCGGGGCGGGCACGTTGTTCAGGATCGTCTCGAACAGCGGCTCGAGGTCGTCGGAGTCCGGCATCCCGCCGTCCTCGGGCTGGTTCAGCGAGGCGCGGCCGGCCCGGGCCGAGGCGTACACGACCGGGAAGTCCAGGGCGGACTGGTCGGCGTCGTGGTCCAGCAGGTCGAGGAACAGCTCGTAGGTCTCGTCGACGACCTCGGCGATCCGCGCGTCCGGACGGTCCACCTTGTTGACCACCAGGATGACGGGCATCTGCCGCGCCAGCGCCTTGCGCAGCACGAACCGGGTCTGCGGCAGCGGGCCCTCGGAGGCGTCCACCAGCAGCACGATCGCGTCCACCATCGACAGGCCGCGCTCGACCTCACCGCCGAAGTCGGCGTGGCCGGGAGTGTCGATGATGTTGATCGTCATCTGCTCGCCGTTGGCCATCTTGTGCCGGACGGCGGTGTTCTTGGCCAGGATCGTGATGCCCTTCTCACGTTCCAGGTCGCCGGAGTCCATCGCCCGCTCGTCCACGTGCTGATGCGCGCCGAACGCGCCGGACTGCCACAGCATCGCGTCGACCAGAGTGGTCTTCCCGTGGTCGACGTGGGCCACGATCGCGACATTGCGCAGGTCGTTACGGACAGGCATGGGGAAGCGCTCCAAGCGATTGGGACTGGGTGTCAGGCGGTGGCTACGGCGTGTTGTGTCGCTCGAGAAGGCCACTCGACGCAGGGCGCAGCCCCTTCATCCTACCGGTGACGGCTCGTGTCCACGAAACCGGCGAAGCCTTTGACATTTGTTGACTGGACGTCCAGTCTATAGACGGCGCCTGGGGAGGGGCCTGAAACACGGGGGGTCAGCCCGGAAGCGCCGGGCACGAGAATGGGGGGTTGTCCGGCGCTTCGGGGCCATGACCAGGGAGCCAGGGAAGGGATCCGTGCCGCGCTCGGCCACCGTCAACCAGGAGATGCGAGAGCGCTCCAGGGAACGCATCCTGGCCGCCGCGCTGGAAGTCTTCGCCGCCAAGGGTTTCGAGGCCGCGTCCATCTCCGAGATCACTGAGTCCGCGGGCGTATCCCGCGGCTTGGTCTCGTACTACTTCGCCACCAAGGAACAGTTGGCGGCCGAGCTGCTGGACCGCTGGCTGGACGGCATCGCCGCGATCCTCACCATCCAAGGCACTCCGGACGAACGCCTGGCCGGCATCATCGACGGCGCCCTGATGGCGGCCGCCACCACGCTCCCGATCCAGCGGCTGGCCATCAGCCTGATGATGCAACCGTCCACCCACGACGTCTTCGCCCGCGTCGAGTCCGCGAAGTCCGCCCGCCTGGCCCAGGTCGAAGACGCCATCCGCGCCGTCTTCACCGCCCGCGGCGCCCCCGACCCCGCCGTCGAAGAAATGTTGCTAAGAGCAACCTTAGAGGGCGTGACAGTCAAACTGGCGATCTACCAAGAAACCTTCCCCCTGGAAGCCATCCGCCACCGCCTCTACACCACCTACAACTTGCCCACCCCGACGATCCCCCTCCCCGTCCCCTCCCCACCAGTAGACCGCCTCCGCGCCAAGTAGTTACTGGATGCGGTGGACTTTGTGTTGGGCGGCTTGGGCTCGGGGGCGGACGGTTAGGCGGTCGATGTTGACGTGGGACGGGCGGGTGGCGATCCAGGCGACGATGTCGGCGATGTCGTCGGCGGTGAGGGGTTCGGCGACGCCGGCGTACACGGCTTCGGCCTTGGCCTGGTCGCCGTCGAAGCGGGTCAGCGCGAAACCTTCGCTGCGGACCATGCCGGGTGCGATCTCGCAGACCCGGACCGGTTGGTCGAAGAGTTCGAGCCGCAGGGTGTCGACGATCGCCTTGGCTGCGTGCTTCGCGGCGACGTACCCGCCGCCGCCCTCGTACGCGACCTGACCGGCGGTCGAGCCCATCACGATGATCGTGCCGCGGCCGGCGATGAGGGCCGGGAGCAACGACTTGGTGACGGCCGCGACGCCGATCACGTTGACCTCGTACATCCGCCGCCAGGCATCCAGGTCCGCCTCGGCCACCGGCTCGAACCCGAACGCGCCGCCGGCGTTGTTCACCAGCACCGCCAGCTCGTCACCGACCGCCGCGGTCAGCGCCGCGACATCGTCGGCCGACGTCACGTCGCACTGCACCGCCCGGCCGTCGATCTCCTTGGCCAGCGCCTCGATCCGATCCAGCCGCCGCGCGGCGCAGATCACCTCGAAACCCTCCCGGGCCAGATACCGCGCCGACGCGGCACCGATCCCACTACTCGCTCCGGTCACGACGGCAAGAGGACGGTCGGAAGTCATAGACCAAGTCTCTCAAACTGCTTCGCGTCGACGGTCGTGCGTCTCACACCCGGCCGACGCCGGGCCGCGGCGACCACGACGCCCAGCGCGACACAGCTGATCGCCGCCGACCGCGGCCGTCACGGTGAGACCGGCCATCGCGAGCACCATCAGCATCAGCGGACGGTGCCAGGACTTCACTTCTTCGAAGACGGTACGCATGTCAATCATCGTTTCGGCGCGCGCCGTACCGCAGTGGGCCGAGTCCGCCAACCGGGGTGGTGGTAGACCCACCCTGAGAGAGACTGCCGATCATGGTCAGGGTCGCGCTGCGGGCAGGTCGGATCTTCGACGGCGAACGGCTTCTCGATCACGGCGTCGTGCTCGTCGAGGGCGGTCTGATCACCGGGACAGCGCGGGAGGTGCCCGCCGACTGGCCGGTGAGCGACGTACCGGGCGGCACCGTCCTACCGGGCCTGATCGATGCCCACGTGCACCTCACCGCCGACGCCGGCCCGGGTGCCCTCGACCGGCTGCGTGAAGCCACCGAAGACGTCGTGTTCGGCACGATCGAGCAGTCGTTGCGGCTCCACCTGGCCGCCGGTGTGACCACGGTTCGCGACCTCGGCGACATGAACGACGCTGTCCTGAACTGGCGCCACCGCGAAGTCCCCGGCTTACCAACCGTCGTCGCAGCCGGCGCACCACTCACCAGCGTGGGCGGGCACTGCTGGTGGCTGGGCGGTGAGGCCGAAGGCCCGGAGCAGCTCCGCGCTGCCGTACGGCGACGGGCCGAGAAAGGCGCCGACGTCATCAAGATCATGGCCAGCGGCGGACCCATGACACCTGGCTCCGACACGATGAACCCCCAGTTCACCGCCCCGGAGTTGGCAGCTGCCGTGGAAGAAGCGCACGCCCTCGGCCTCCCGATCACCGCCCACGCCCATGCGCTCGCCGCAGTACGCCAGGCCTTGGACGCCGGTGTCGACGGAATCGAACACTGCACCTGCCTGACGCCCGACGGGGTGGCCATCGACGACGAACTCCTCGCCCGACTCGCCGCCGCCGAGATCGCCGTCTGCGGAACACTCGGATCCGACGCGTCGGTCGTCGTACCACCGGAGATCCTCGAGGCGGTCGCCCGAGCCGGCATCACCGAGACGGCGCTGCAGCAGGCAGTACGCCGCGTGTACGACGGGGGAGCCCGACTGGTGGCCGGGTCCGACGGTGGGATCGGACCGGCGAAACCGCACGGACTCCTGCCGGCCACGCTGGCCGAGTACGTGCAGTCAGGCATCCCGCCGATCGCGGCCCTCACCTCCGCCACGTCCACGGCAGCCGACGTACTCGGCCTCGGCGACCGCAAAGGCCGCATCCGTCCCGGCGCCGACGCGGACCTCCTGCTGGTCAACGGCGACCCGGCAGACGACATCACCACCCTCGCCCATCCGGTCGCGGTCTATCAGGCCTGACTCGGATAGGGAGAAGTCCCGATTCCCGGTCCGATCGCCGGAGTTACGCTGACCAGGTGACCGAACCGTCCGCTGACCGTCCGCTGCGGCGGGTCGCGATGATCAGCCTGCACACCTCGCCGCTGGACCAGCCGGGCACCGGGGACGCCGGCGGCATGAACGTCTATGTGGTGGAGCTGTCCAAGCGCCTCGCCGACCTGGGGATCGAGGTCGACGTGTTCACCCGCGCGACCGCGTCGGCGCTCCCCGCGAGGGTCGAGCTGATGCCCGGGGTGATGGTCCGCAACGTCGCGGCCGGGCCGTACGAAGGGCTGACCAAGAACGAGTTGCCCGCCCAGCTGTGCACGTTCGCCCGAGCGGTCCTGCGGGCCGAGGCGATCCACGAGCCCGGCTGGTACGACGTGATCCACTCGCACTACTGGTTGTCCGGGCAGGTCGGACTGCTCGCCCGTGACCGGTGGGCGGTCCCGCTGGTCCACACCATGCACACGATGGCCAAGGTGAAGAACGCCAGCCTGGCCGAGGACGACGTACCCGAGCCGCCCGCCCGCCTCATCGGCGAGGAGCAGGTGGTCGAGGCCGCGGATCGTCTGCTGGCCAACACCGAGGACGAAGCGCAGGAGCTCATCAACCTGTACGGCGCTCAGCCCGCAAAGGTCGGCGTGGTCAACCCCGGCGTGGATCTGGACGTGTTCAGCCCCGGTGACCAGGTTGCGACCCGACGCGAACTCGGGTTGCCCGTGGATGCCGTCGTACTCGCGTTCGTCGGGCGGATCCAGCCGTTGAAGGCGCCCGATCTGCTGATCCGGGCGGCCGCGCGGATGCTCGAGCGGGACCCGTCGCTGCGGGAGCGGATGGTCGTCGCGATCATCGGGGGTCCGTCGGGCAACGGGATGGAGCATCCGGAATCGCATGCGGAGCTGGCCCGGACGCTCGGGGTCGACGACGTGACCCGGTTCGTGAAGCCGATGGAACGCGCGGGGCTGGCGCGGTGGTACCGGTCCGCTTCCGTTGTGTGCGTCCCGTCGTACTCGGAATCCTTCGGCCTGGTCGCCCTGGAGGCGCAGGCCTGCGGTACGCCGGTGGTCGCAGCTGCTGTCGGCGGCCTGAGTACGGCGGTCGTCGACGGGCAGACCGGGTTGCTGGTGCGCGGGCACCGGGTGGACGACTTCGCCGACGCGCTGGGCCGGATCGCGACGGATCCGCACACTCGCGAGAGCATGAGCCGGGCGGCGGTCAAGCACGCGCTCGGGTTCGGCTGGGAGCTGACCGCCCGCAGGACCCTGGCGGCGTACCGGACCGCCGCGGAAACGATGGCGGCGGAGATCGCCGCGGAGGTGGCTGGGTGAGAGTGCTGTGAGAGTTTCCGCGGCGGACGTGATCCGACAGGTCCTGACCGAGAACGAGCTCGACTTCACCGAGGCCGAGCCGGGCGTCTTCAGCGCGGATCTGCCGGGGGAGCGGAAGCTGAAGACGACGGTGTCGCTGACGGTCGGGGCGCAGGCGGTCCAGGTGCACGCGTTCGTGGCCCGGCACCCGGACGAGAACCACGAGGCGGTCTATCGCTGGCTGCTGGAGCGGAACCTGAAGATGTACGGCGTCGCGTTCGCGGTCGACCACCTGGGCGACATCCACCTGGACGGGCGGGTCCCGCTGCACGCGATCACGCCGACCGAGGTGGACCGGCTGCTCGGCGCGGTCCTGGAGTACGCCGACTCGTCGTTCAACACGATCCTCGAGCTCGGGTTCGCGTCGTCGATCCGCAAGGAGTACGACTGGCGCGTCTCCCGGGGCGAATCCACCCGAAACCTGGACGCTTTCAAGGGCTGGCTGGAGCCCAAGTAGGCTTGCAGCCATGACCTATCGCCTGATCCTGCTCCGCCACGGCCACAGCGACTGGAACGCCAAGAACCTGTTCACCGGCTGGGTCGACGTCGACCTGAACGCGCAGGGTGTCGAGGAGGCGCACCGCGGTGGTGAGCTGCTCCGCGACCGCGACCTGCTGCCCGACGTGCTGCACACCTCGGTGCTGCGCCGGGCGATCCGCACCGCGAACATCGCGCTCGAGGTGGCCGACCGCCAGTGGATCGACGTACGCCGCTCCTGGCGGTTGAACGAGCGGCACTACGGCGGCCTGCAGGGCAAGGACAAGAAGCAGACCCTGGAGGAGCTCGGCGAGGAGCAGTTCATGCTGTTCCGCCGTTCGTACGACACCCCGCCGCCGGCGATCGAGCGCGGCTCGGAGTACGACCAGTTCGGCGACCCGCGGTACGCCGGGCTCCCGTCGGAGCTGCTGCCCGCGACCGAGTGCCTCAAGGACGTCGTCGAGCGGATGCTGCCCTACTGGTACGACGCGATCGTGCCGGACCTGCGGGCCCGGAAGACCGTCCTGGTCACCGCCCACGGCAACTCGCTCCGCGCCCTGGTCAAGCACCTCGACAACCTGGACGAGGCGACGATCGTGGGCCTCAACATCCCCACCGGCATCCCGCTGTACTACGAGCTCGACGAGGACTTCCACCCGGTCACCCCTGGTGGCGAGTACCTCGACCCGGCCGCCGCCAAGGAAGCCATCGAGGCCGTCAAGAACCAGGGCCGCTGACCCCGCGGTAAAACGACACACCTTCGGCGCGGCCGCCACTTGCCGGCTTCGCCGGGGCGCGGTCCGTGGTCACGAGCCGATGCACCCGGCGGACGAGCATGTCGCCATCCGCAACACGAGGGGACAACCCCGTGAGGTGTGGCTTCGCCCCTCGCACACCAACGGAGAACCCACTACCCACGGGGATATCGCCTCGTGGGTAGTGGGTACACACGAAAAGGCGCCCCCGGCAAGTATCTGCCGGGGGCGCCTGACGTTTCCGGGTCAGCTGTTGCCGTTGGGGTTCGGGGTGGAGGCGCCGGCGCCGGAGCCGGCAGCGGTGCCGCCGACGGCGACCGGGAGCTCACCGGTCACCAGGTAGACGACCCGGCGGGCCATCGAGACCGCGTGGTCGGAGATGCGCTCGTAGTACCGCCCGAGCAGGGCGATGTCGACCGCGACCTCGACGCCGTGCGGCCAGTCGTCGTCCATCATCAGCCGGAACTGGTTGGTGCGCAGCTTGTCCATCTGGTCGTCGGTGGCCTCGAGCTTGCCGGCCGCCTCGACGTCGCGGGTCTTGATCACGTCACCGGCGGAGTCGACCATCTTGCCGGCGACCGTACCCATCTCCTGGATCACGTCGTGCAGCTCGGCCGGGATCGCCGGGGCCGGGTAGCGCATCCGGGCGATCTTCGAGACGTGCGCGGCCAGGTCGCCCATCCGCTCCAGGTCGGCGACCATCCGCAGCGCCGCGACCAGCATCCGCAACTCGTTGGCGACCGGCGACTGCCGCGCCATCAACTCGAAGACCTTCTCCTCGACGCCTTCACCGGCGGCGTCCAGCTGGATGTCGGCCGCGATGACGTCCTCGGCCTTGCGGATGTCGGCTTCCAGCAAGGCGGCGGTCGAGCGGCGTACGGCGGTGGACACCGTCCGCGTCATGCGTTCCAGCTCGGCGAGGATGTCGTCGAGCTGCTCGTGGTAAGTGTCACGCATCGTGTTCGTTTCCGATCTTTCGTGTCCGGTGCCACGGTGGGCGGAGCGGCAAGCACCTGCTTGGTACCCGCCCACCGGTGACCGTATGCCGTCGAGGTTGCCGGACGGCGACGAGTGGTGAACGCCTGATGAACAGTTGTGTCGTGTCCCGGTCATCCGGTGATCATTCGGTCTTTCCCTGCTGGTTGCCCGCGTAGCATCGTTGCCGTGGACCCCACGCTGGCTGCGGTGCTGGGCGGCGTCATCGGCGCGGCCCTGGCACTGCTTTCACTCGGCGCGATGATGCTTTCCGAGCGGGCCCAGCGCAAGATCCCGGAGTCCCCGGAACCGATCGTCCCTGGCGGCGTCGCCACCGTCCTGTCGGTACTGCGGTCGTCCGCGGTGGTGATGGGGCCGGAGGACCAGGTGCTCCAGGCTAGCGCGCCGGCGCACGTGCTCGGCATCGTCCGGGGCGAGCGGCTGGTGGTCGACGACATCCTGACCATGGTCCGCGCGGTCCGGCGCGACGGTGAGATCCGCCAGCAGGAGCTCGAGATCGTCCGCGGCCGGCTCGGAGCGACGCAGTACGTGAGCGCCCGGGTGGCGCCGCTGGGCAGCCAGCTCGTGCTGGTCCTGGTCGAGGACCGGACCCGCGAGCGCCGGCTGGACGCGATCCGGCGGGACTTCACCGTCAACGTCAGCCACGAGCTGAAGACCCCGGTCGGCGCGCTGATCCTGCTCGCCGACGCGGTCTCGGAGGCCGCCGACGATCCCGAGGCGGTGCAGCGGTTCTCGGACCGGATGCGGGTCGAGGCGTCCCGGCTGAGCCGCCTGGTCAAGGAGATCATCGAGCTGTCCCGGCTGCAGGGTGACGACCCGCTGGAGAATCCCGGCCCGGTCGACATCAACGCGGTCATCGAGTCCGCGGTGGACCGCTGCCGGGTGGACGCCGAGGATCGCGACATCAAGATCGTGGTCAAGACCGAGCCGGCGCTGGAGGTGATGGGCAGCGTCGACCAGCTGTCCATCGCGATCGGCAACCTGGTCGAGAACGCGGTCAACTACAGCCCCGACGGCACGCGGGTCGCGGTCGCCGCGCACCCGATCGGGGACCTGGTCGAGGTCACCGTCAGCGACCAGGGTGTGGGGATCCCGAGCAGCGACCTGGAGCGCATCTTCGAGCGCTTCTACCGGGTCGACCGGGCCCGCAGCCGCGAAACCGGTGGCACCGGCCTCGGCCTCTCGATCGTCAAGCACATCGCCTCCATCCACGGCGGCGACGTACGGGTCTGGAGTGTCGAGGGCCAGGGTTCCACCTTCACCGTGAGACTCCCGCTGCGGCTCGAACCCGCTCCGGGTCAGACCGACTCCCCCAGCCAGGAGGAGCCGGCCGTTCCCCTGACGCCTACCCCGTCAGGTCAGATCGCAAAGGAGACAGCTTCGTGACCCGAGTGCTGGTCGTCGAAGACGAAGAGAGCTACAGCGACGCGTTGTCGTACGTGCTGCGCAAGGAAGGGTTCGAGGTCGCCGTCGCGGAGACCGGACCGGACGCGCTGGACGAGTACGACCGGGCCGGTGCGGACATCGTCCTGCTCGACCTGATGCTGCCGGGTCTGTCCGGCACTGAGGTCTGCCGGGCACTGCGGAGCCGGGGCAATGTCCCGGTGATCATCGTCAGTGCCAAGGACACCGAGGTCGACAAGGTTGTCGGTCTCGAGCTCGGCGCGGACGACTACGTCACCAAGCCGTACAGCCCGCGCGAGCTGCTGGCCCGGGTCCGCGCCGTGCTGCGCCGCGGCCAGGATGTCGAGCTGCTGCCCGACACCCTCGAGGCCGGGCCGGTCCGGATGGACGTGGAGCGGCACGTGGTGACCGTGTCCGGGACCGAGATCCGGCTCCCGCTGAAGGAGTTCGAGCTGCTCGAGATGCTGCTGCGCAACACCGGCCGGGTGCTCACCCGGGGGCAGCTGATCGACCGGATCTGGGGCGCCGACTACGTGGGCGACACCAAGACCCTCGACGTGCACGTCAAGCGGTTGCGCTCCAAGCTGGAGAAGGACCCGTCGAACCCGGCGCACCTGGTCACGGTGCGGGGACTCGGGTACAAGTTCGAGTCCTGACTCACATCCCCGCAGGTCGCCAGGGCCTGTGGGGTTAGCTTAGGCTCTCCTTAGTTGAGGCAATCTGTCTAAGGAGAGTCAGCATGTCCTGGTCCCGTACCCGCGTGATCAGCGCGGCGGCCACCGCCGTACTGGTCGCGACCACGCTGGCCGCGTGCGGCAGCGACGGCGACGACAAGGCCGCCGCATCGGGCGGTACGGCGTCCGCCGGGTTCCCGGTCACGTTGAAGAACACCTTCGGTGAGACCACCATCACCAAGAAGCCGGAGCGGATCGTCACGCTCGGCTGGAACGCCCAGGACGTGGTCTACGCCCTCGGTGAGACGCCGGTCGGGATGCCGAAGGTCACCTACGGCCCGACCGCCGCCGGCGTCACCGCGTGGGACACGGACAAGTTCGACCCGGCGAAGACGACGTTGCTGGACACCGGTGACAAGTACCCGTTCGAGAAGATCGCGGCGCTCAAGCCGGACGTCATCCTGGCTCCGTACGAGGGGTTCGACGAGGCGACGTACAAGACCCTGAGTGGGATCGCGCCGACGGTCGCGTACCCGGGTGCGCCGTGGCAGACCACCTGGCAGGACCAGACCCTGCTGGTTGGGGAGGCGCTCGGCAAGAAGGCCGACGCCGAGAAGCTGATCACCGGGATCGGGGACAAGATCAAGCAGGTCGCGGCCGACCACCCCGAGTTCAAGGACAAGACGATCACCGTCGGCTCGTTCGGCCAGGACAACTACGTCTACATGCCCGGCGACCCGCGGGTGCAGATCCTGAACGAGATGGGCTTCAAGAACGCGCCGGGTGTCGAGGCGCTGGAGAAGACGAACACCAAGAAGGAGTTCGCGCTCACCATCAGCAAGGAGAAGATCGCCGACGTCGACGCCGACGTGCTGGTCGCGTACGTCGACGGCATCGGGACGCAGAAGTTCCTGGCCGACCCGGTCTACTCGTCGCTCGGCGCGGTCAAGCGCGGCGGCGCGTACGCGATGCAGGACCCGCAGGTGATCTCCGGGATGAGCGCCGTCAGCGTGCTCAGCGTCCCGTGGGTCCTGGACAAGATCCTCCCGGGTCTGTCCAAGGCGGCTCAGGCCAAGGGCTGAGCCTGGGGACTACTCCGCGGCCGGCGCCGGGGAGTAGTGGTCGTCGGGCAGCACCGGGATGTAGGTGGTGATCGGCGCGGCCTTGCCGAAGGTGATGGTCACGTTGACCACCTGGCCCGGCTTGCCGCCGGTGACGGTGATCGGGTCGCCGGGCTGCTCGCCGGTCTCCGTCTCAGTCTGCGCGCTGGCGTCCGGCGGCAGCAGGGTCGCCGTACCGGCCTTCAGGTCCAGGGGCGCCTTGAGCTCGCTGAACGTGACCACGCCCGGCTGGTCGCTGCCGGCCTGGCCGTCCTGCGTCCCGGCCGGGGCCTGGCTGATCTTGACCAAGGTGTCGTCCTCGACCCCGTCGTTGACGATGACGGTGTGCAGCTCGCCCTTGCCGTCCGCGTCGGCCAGCACCAGCATGTTCCGGACCTTGACCGAGCCGGAGTCCGCGTTCGTGCCCTCTGCGGCCTGGTACGGCTGCAGCGTGGGGGCGTCGAAGCTCGCGGAGCACGCCGACAGCGCGATACTGAGAGTGGCGGCAGCTCCCGCCAGCGCGGAACGCCGGGCGAACCGCGAGGACAACATGATCGGCACTGGAATCCCTCTCCTACAAGCTCTCCAAGGCCGTCAGGCAGCAGCCTCCGGCGCACCAAAGCGTAGCGTTCGCGGGTCAGGGAACCGACGGCGGGATGCCTGTGCCGGGGACCGGAAGTGCCGCCGCGGTGATGTCGTAGGCAACGGTTCGCGCCCGCGCGAGGCACGGCTGAGAGCGTTTGTCAAGGCGAGAAGTGGCCTCTGACCAGCGCAAACGCCCCGACCGGACCACCGACCGCGTGGTAGGATAGGACTCGGAAAGGGGCACGTGACATATGACTTTCACAGTCGGCGAGACGGTTGTTTACCCCAACCATGGTGCGGCCGTCATCGAGGACATCGAGACCCGTCAGATCAAAGGTGAGGACAAGACCTATCTGGTCTTGAGGATCGTCGCTCAGAACGACCTGGTCGTCCGGGTCCCCGCGTGCAACCTCGATCTAGTCGGCGTGCGTGACGTCGTGGATCAGGCTGGCCTGGAGCGCGTCTTCGACGTGCTGCGAGCTCCGCACACGGAGGAGCCGACCAACTGGTCGCGACGTTACAAGGCGAACCTGGAGAAGCTGCACTCCGGTGACGTGATGAAGGTGGCGGAGGTCGTTCGCGACCTGTGGCGCCGAGAGCGTGACCGTGGTCTGTCCGCCGGTGAGAAGCGGATGCTGGCGAAGGCTCGCCAGATCCTGGTCTCCGAGCTGGCCCTGGCTGAACACACCAACGAGGACAAGGCGGAAGCCATCCTCGACGAGGTTCTCGCTTCTTAGCCGAGCGCCTGCATGAGTAGCGCGGTCGTGATCCCCGCGGCCGGGCTGGGCTTGCGTCTGGGTGGTGAGACACCAAAAGCATTTCGAGAGGTCGGTGGCGACTCGCTGCTGGTCCACGCGGTGCGTGGGCTGAAGGCAGCGACCGCTGCCGACCTCGTCTGTTTTGTCATCGCCGTCCCCCCGGGCACCGAGGAAGCAGTCACCAAGGAGCTCGAGCCGTACGTCGGTGACGCCCAGTTGCACGTGGTCCCTGGCGGCGCTGAGCGGCCCGATTCGGTGCGCGCGGCGCTGGAGGTGGTCCCGGTCGACGGGATCGACTGCATCCTCGTGCACGACGCGGCACGGGCCTTCGTCCCGGCCGACGTGATCGAGCGGGTCGTCGCGGCGGTGCGCGGCGGCGCCCAGGCCGTCGTACCGGTGGTGCCGGTGACGGACACGATCAAGCGGGTCGCGCCGACGGGAGAGGTCCTCGACACGCCGGACCGCTCGACGTTGGTCGCCGTACAGACTCCGCAAGGCTTCGAGCCTGGCGTACTGCGTCGGGCACATGCCGTCGACGTAGTAGGCGCGACCGACGATGCGATGCTGTGTGAGCGGCTCGGGATCACCGTGATGACGGTCGAGGGGTCGCCGGACGCGTTCAAGGTGACGCGGCCGCAGGACCTGCTGCTGGCGGAGGCCCTGCTCGCGGAGAGGCGGCTGAGGTGAAGATCCCCCGGGTCGGGAACGGCGTCGACGTCCACCCGCTGGAGGAAGGCCGCCCGATGTGGCTGGCCGGCCTGCACTGGCCGGACGAGACCTCCGGGCTTTCGGGTCACTCCGACGGCGACGCGGCCGCGCACGCGATCTGCACCGCGTTGCTGACCGCGGCTCGACTGGGTGACCTGGGTTCGAACTTCGGCACTGCTGAGCCCGAGTGGGCCGGCGCCGCCGGCGTAGTACTGCTGGCGGAGGCGGCCCGGCGGGTGCGGGCCGCGGGATTCGAGATCGGGAACGTCTCGGTTCAGATCATCTGCAACCGGCCGAGAATCGGCGCCCGCCGCGAGGAGGCGGAGAAGGTGCTCAGCGCGGCCTGCGACGCCGAGGTGTCGGTCAGCGCGGCGACCACCGACGGCCTGGGCTTCACTGGCCGCGGCGAGGGCATCGCGGCGATCGCCACCGCGCTCATCTATTGACCGGATCCGTCGAGAAGCGCGCTGCTCTCGGATCCAGTTCGTCACCCCTGACCTGGGTCAGTAGGCCGTAGAGCTCGGGCCGCCGCCCACGCATCCACCGTCGCCCAGTTGCCAGTGGCACCAGATCGAGATCCAGATCAGCGACTACGACAGCCTCGTCGGGGACCGGAGTCTCGGCGACGATCCGGCCGTACGGATCCAGAATCATCGCATTCCCGGTCCGGATCTCGTCGTCGTCCTGGCCGACCCCGTTGCTGAACAGCAAGAACAGCCCGTTGTCGTGCGCCCGGGCCGGCAGCCAGCGCATCAGCCAGCCCCGCCCGTTCGGCCCGTCGAAGGCGGCCCGGACAGCCTCTGGATCCTGCCGGCGCCGATCCCAGATCTCCTGCGGGATCGGCCTCATCCCGTGCGGGCTGCGCGAGCTCGTCCCGCCGGTCTGGTGCGGCGCGATCAGGACGGTTGCTCCCAGCAACGCCGTGATCCGGACGTTCTCGACCAGGTTGTTGTCCCAGCAGATCAGCACCCCGGCCCGGAATCCCCAGGGTGTGTCGAACACCGTGTACGACGACCCGCTGGCGATCGCCTCGTGTTCGAAGGCATGGAGTTTCCGGT
Organism: Kribbella sp. NPDC026596; assembly: GCF_040638415.1. Lineage (NCBI taxonomy): Bacteria > Bacillati > Actinomycetota > Actinomycetes > Propionibacteriales > Kribbellaceae > Kribbella > Kribbella sp. NPDC026596. The sequence goes on from NZ_JBEZYF010000022.1 coordinate 55,810, forward strand.
GGACGTGGACCACGCCGGTCGGCAGGCAGACGGCGTACGAGTTGAAGAGTTTGCCATCAGCATCTTCCAGGAAGCCGACCCCGAGCCCGGCGCCGAGCTCCTCGGCCAGAGCGAGGACCCGGCGGACCAGCGGTCCGTCGGCCGGCTCGGCCAGTTCCCGCAGTCGCTCGGCGGGGTGGCGGCGCAGATGCCAATAGCCGAGCAGACACAGTTCCGGGAACACGACCAGGCGGGCGCCGTCCGCGACCGCCTGCCGGGCCAGCCGTTCGACGGTGGCGAGATTGGTCGCGGGTTGGTCGGGAGTCGGCTCGAACTGGACCACGGCGGCGCGGAAGGCTGTCATGGCACCATCGAAACGCCAGTCGACGTATGACGTCCAATAGCTGTTCGGTCCGATTCCATATCCTGGGGTTATGGATCTCCGTTTGCTCCGAGCGTTCGTCACGGTCGCCAGACTGCGGAACTTCGGGGCCGCGGCCGAGGAGCTGTCGACCAGTCAGCCGGCGTTGACCAAGCAGATCCAGGTGCTGGAGCGTCGGGTCGGTTCGGTGCTGTTCAGCCGGGGCCGTCATGGCGCCCGACTGACCCCGGCCGGTGCGCTTCTGCTTCCTGACGCTCTGGAGTTGCTGGACCGTTCCGAGGCTTTCGATCGGCGCGCGGCCCAGGTCGCGTCGGGGGCCGAGGGCTCGCTGGCGATCGGGTTCGGGTTGTCCGGGATCGAGCTCGCGCCTCGGGCGGTGGCACTGTTCCGCAGCCGCTGGCCCGGCGTCACGATTTCGCTCGAGGACCTGCCGTCGGTGGTCCAGTCTGAGCGGCTGCTGGCCGGCAGCCTCCAGATCGGGTTCGTCCGACTTCCGGTCCCGGCCGGTCTCGAACACCTTCGGTTACGACGAGATCGCCTCACCCTCGCCGTACCGGCCACCGCGGACGTCCCGCGCGACCTCGTCAGCTGGCTCGACGCCCGCCCGCTCGTCCGCCTCACGCCCGCCCGTGGACCCGGCCTGAATGCCCAGATCAACACCCTGTACGCCGAGCTTGGTTGCCATCCGCAAGTACTTCAGGAAGCCGGTGACCTGCAGACCGTCCTGGCCCTCACCGCGGCCGGCGCCGGCCCATCCGTAGTACCCGAATCCGCCGAACGCATCGCGCCAGCGGAACTCCGTCTGATCCCCCTCCCCGGCCGAGCCGCCTCCTGGTGGACCGGCGCCGCCTGGTCAACCAGAACCCCCCTCACCGAACGCTTCGTCAAAGCCGCGGCCGAGGTAGCCCGCGCGACCTAAGACCGCTTTCGGGGGAGGGGCGGCAGTTGGTAGGAGTCGAGCCAGGCGGCGAACAGGTGCCGGAGGGCTTCCTCGTCGGGGCTGAAATTGGTGGCCAGTGCGATGAAGTCGGCCGTGGTGACCGAGCCGTGGCGGTAGTTCCTTGTCCACGCACGGAGCAGGTTGAAGAAGGCCTCGTCGCCCAGGTGCTTGCGCAGGGCATGCAAGGTGATCGCACCGCGCTTGTACAGGCGGTCGTCGAACATCAGCTCCGGACCGGGGTCCGACAGCATCAGGTCCTGCGGGAGGTTCTTCAACCGGGTGTGCGCCTTGGACACCTGCTGGTCGGCGGTGAGGCCCCGGGATTCCTCCGACCACAACCACTCGGCGTAGCAGGCGAATCCTTCGTTCAGCCAGATGTGTTGCCAGCTCGCCGGCGTCAGGCTGTTGCCGAACCACTGGTGCGCCAACTCGTGCGCGACCAACCGCTCGGACGTACGACGGCCGTCCACATGGTTGCTGCCGAACACCGAGATGGCCTGCGCCTCGAGCGGAATCTCCAGGTCGTCGTCGGTCACCACGACCGTGTAGCTGCCGAACGGATACGGCCCGAACTGCCGGCAGAACAGCTTCATCATGTCCTGCTGCCGCCCGAAGTCCACCTTGAAATCGCGGATCTGCGCGGCCGGCAGCACCCCCCGGGTCGTCACCGGTGACGTGGCCAGGTCGACCGCGTCGTACCGGCCGATCTGCACGGTCGCCAGGTACGTCGCCATCGGCGCGGCCTGATCGAAGACCCACGTGGTCCGGCTCGCCTTCACCCGGCGCGACACCAGCCGCCCGTTCGCGACCACCTGGTACGGCGAGTCGGTGGTGATCGTGATCCGGTAGTGCGCCTTGTCACCGGGGTGGTCGTTGCACGGGAACCAGGTCGCCGCGCCACTCGGCTGGCTCGCGACGATCACGCCCTCGGTGAGTTCCTCCCAGCCGAGCTCGCCCCACGGACTGTCCTCGGGCTTCGGGTTGCCGCCGTACTGGACCTCGACGGTGAACTCGGCGCCGTCCATGATCGGCGCGGCGGGCGTCACGTGGAGCTTGCCGGAGCGGTGAACGTAGCGCTGCGGCCGTCGGCCGTTCACGGACACCTTCGACACCCGGAGTCCGGCCAGGTCGAAGCTCAGCCGGGACAGCGCCTGGGTGGCGAACGCGGTGATCGTCGCCTTGCCGCTCAGGCGGTTGCTGTTGACCCGGTAGTCCAGGTCCAGCTCGTACGACTCCACCTGGTAGCCGCCGTTGCCGTGCGTGGGCACGTACCGGTCGTCGGCGCTCGTCGTACCCGGCTCCCCGTCGCTCTGTCGTCCTCTGAAGGGGGCAACCATCAGCCCTGCCAGGGAGCGATCGGGTTCCCGGCCCAGCGCGTCCCGGCAGGCACACCTTCACCACGCATCACGAGAGACACCGGGCCGATGGTAGCCCCTGCCCCGACACTCGCGGCGGGCAGGACGATGCCGTGCGGCCCGAGGGTTGCTCCGGATCCGAAGGTGACTGTGCTCATGGAGAGAACTCGATCATGAAAAAGGTGCGTCTGCAGCACGCAACCGCGATTCACCGTGGCGCCGTCGCCCAAGGTGATCAGATCGGCCTCCGGCAACCAGTACGTCTCGCACCAGACGCCCTTGCCGATCTTGGCCCCGAGGGACCGCAGCCACAGGTTGAGTACCGGCGTACCGGCGGCGGCGTTCGCGAACCACGGAGCCGAGACCAGCTCGACGAAGCTGTCGACGACCTCGTTGCGCCAGACGAACGAGCTCCACAGCGGGTACTCGACCGCTCGTGTCCTACCCACGATGATCCACTTCGCGACCGTCGCCATCCCGGCTGCGACCGCGCCCGCGGTCAGGATCACCGCGCCGGACAGCAGCAACGTCCACCACGGCCCGATCCAGATGTCGAGCGCTTGCAGCGCGAACAGCACGCCCAGCGCGATCAGGACCGTGCACATCATCGGGACGAAGCGGCACAGCTCGACCAGTGCCCGAGCGACCTTGAGCTTGAACGGCGGGTTGAAGGTCCGGCTCTGGTCACCCTCGATCGCCTGCCGCCGGAGCTTCACCGGTGGGGAACCGAGCCACGACGTACCCGCCTTGGACTTCTTCGGCGCGGCGCTCAGCACCGCGACCAGGCCGTTCTTCGGGACGGACCGGCCGGGAGCCGTCATCCCCGAGTTGCCGAGGAAGGCGCGCTTGCCGACCTTCGCGCCGGCCACGTGCAGCCAGCCGCCACCCAGTTCGTACGACGCGATCATCGTGTCGTCGGCCAGGAACGCGCCCTCACCGACCGTGGTCATCTTCGGCAGCAGCAGGACCGTCGACGCCTCGACGTCGCGGCCGATCTTCGCGCCGAGTGCCCGCAGCCACCAGGGCGTGAGCAGGCTCGCGTACAGCGGGAACAGCAGGGTCCGCGCCGAGTCGAGCAGCCGCTCGGTCGCCCACACCTGCCACCCGATCCGGCTGCGGACCGGGTAATGGCCCGGCTTGATCCCGAGGCCCAGCAGCCGGACACCCACCAGCGTCAGCGCAGCGAGCGCCACGAAACCTACGAGCGTCATCAGCGGAATCGCCGCCAGCGCTTGGAGTGCGGCCGCTTGGAGGGTCTCGGTGCCCTTGATCGCGTAGCCGAGTACGACGAGTGCCGCGGCGGCCGCTGCCACCGGGATCAACGACATCACTGCGGACTGAACGCCGTACGCAAGGACCCACCAGGGAGCGCGAGCCGGCCGGTGGTCGGGCCACGGGTGCCTTGCCCGTCCAATCCGGCTGGCAGGGGAGCCGGACCAGCGTTCGTTCGCGGGGACCTTGCCGGAGACGGCCGAGCCCGCCACGATCTCGGCGTTCCGGCCGATCTCGGTGCCGGGGAGCAGTGTGCTCCGGGAACCGATCACGGCCTCGGCGTGGACCGTCACCGGACCTACGTGCAGTTCGTCGCCGTCGATCCAGTAGCCGGCCAGGTCGACCTCGGGCTCGATTGACGCGCCACGGCCCATCGTGAGCATGCCGGTGACTGGCGGCAGCGTGTGCAGGTCGACGCCGCGGCCGACCTTCGCGCCGAGCGCGCGGGCGTAGTAGGCGATCCAGGGAGCGCCGGCCAGGTTGGCCGCGCCGGCGGCGTCCGACAGGTTCTCGGCGGCCCACAGCCGGACGTGCACGTTGCCGCCGCGCGGGTAGACGCCGGGTTTGAGGCCGCGGAGGAGGATGCGCGCGCCGACGACGGCGATTCCCATCCGGCCGGCCGGGGTGATGAGGAGCAGCCAGCCGGCCAGGATCCACCACCACGAGACCGTCCGGGCCCAGGGCAGCGGGCCGGCGAGCTCGGCGAGCAGGTTGTTCAGCGTGAACAGGTAGACCAGCCAGCGAACGCCGACGACCGTCTGCAGGATCAGGGTGAGCGCCGTTTGTAGTAGCTGCGTGCTCTTCGGCGTCGGCCTGATCTCGCGGATCTCGATCGGCTCGGCGGTGACCGGCTGTGATTCATCGAGCCGATCCGCCAGCGCACCGAGCCGCGGGTACTCGTAGATGTCGCCGACAGTCACGTCCGGATAGCGCTCGCGCAGCGCCGACACCAGCTGCGCAGCGGCCAGACTGCCACCGCCATGCAGGAAGAAGTCGTTGTCCGGCCCGGTGACCTTCGCGCCGAGCACCTTCGTCCACCGCTCGGACAACCAGCCGGCGGTCCCGCTGAGCTCGGCCGCCGGGCCGTCGGTATCCATCCCGGGCAGCGGCCAGGGCAGTGCGTTGCGGTCGACCTTGCCGGACGTCCTGGTCGGCAGCGTGTCCACGACGGCCAGCAGCGGTACGAGCGCCGCCGGGAGTTCTTCTCGTAGTCGTTGGGTCGCCTTGGCCTGATCGAACGCCGCCGGGTCCTCGGGTACGACGTACCCGACCAGCAACTGGTTACCGGCCCCACTGGTCCGGACCGCGGCCGCCGCGCCGGAGATCTGCGGCAGCGCCTGGAGCGCCGCGTCGACCTCGCCCAGCTCGATCCGTCGGCCGCCGAGCTTGACCTGTTCGTCGGCGCGGCCCTGGAAGAGCAGGCCAAGAGGGTCGCTCCGGACCAGGTCGCCGCTGCGGTACGCGCGCTCCCAACCCAAGCTCGGCATCGGCGCGAACTTCTCCGCGTCCTTGACCGGGTCGAGGTATCGCGCCAAGCCGACACCGCCAATAATCAGCTCGCCGATCTCGCCCGGCTCGACTTCGTTGCCCCCAGCATCTACAACGGCGAGATCCCAGCCATCCAAGGGCAATCCGATCCGTACCGGACCTTCGCCCGTCAGTTCGGCGCCGCAGGCGACGACCGTGGCCTCGGTCGGGCCATAGGTGTTCCACACCTCGCGGCCGTCGACCGCGAGCCGTTCGGCCAGCTCTGGCGGACAGGCTTCACCGCCGAAGATCAGCAGCCGGACCTGGTCGAGCGCGTCGGCCGGCCAGAGCGCCGCCAGGGTCGGCACGGTCGAGACGATAGTGATGCCTTGGGCAACCAACCATGGTCCGAGGTCCATCCCCGTCCGCACCAGCGACCGCGGCGCCGGCACCAGACACGCGCCATGCCGCCAGGCGAGCCACATCTCCTCACACGACGCATCGAACGCGACCGACAGGCCGGCGAGCACCCGGTCGTCCGGTCCGATCGGCTCCTTCTGGAGGAACAGCCGCGCCTCGGCATCAACGAACGCCGCCGCCGATCGGTGGGTGACCGCGACGCCCTTCGGCACGCCGGTTGAGCCCGAGGTGAAGATGATCCAGGCGTCGTCGGTGGGCTCGGGGCCGGCCTGGTCTCTTCGTGCGTCCGTCGTACCGGAGGCGTCCATCCGGGCGCTGTAGGGGTAGTCGTAGTAGCCGTCGGCGTTGTCGTTGGCGAGGACCGGCGCGGGCTGCGGGCGGGTGACGGTGAGCTTGAGGTCATCGCCGACCGTAGCCGCGACATCGGCTTCACCGAACACGAGCTCGGCGCGCTCATCGGGGTCATCCGCGTCCACCGGTACGTACGCCGCTCCGGCCTGCAGTGTGCCGAGGATGGCGACATACAGATCGTTGTGGCCGGACGAGATCCGGACGCCGACGCGGTCGCCGGGTCCGATGCCCGCGGCGGTGAGGCGGGTGGCGAACTTGGTGGTCTGGATCAGCAGTTCGCGATAACTCAGGCTGACACTGCCGTCGTCGAGCGCCGGCTCGTCGGCGTACTGCGCAGCCGTTTCCTGCAACACGTCCACCAGCGTCCGCGCGGGTGGCGCCATCTCCCCGCGTCGCAACGTCACGGCCGGATAATACGCCGCCGGAGTGAACCCAAGCCAAAGCGCGCACACCCACCCGGCGACCAATTCACCTGCAGAGTTCATTCCACGCGGCGGGTCGTTCACTTCTGCGTGGCTCACTCGCGACGCTCCCACCCCGCGGCATGTCTGCTCGTGCCCGCAGCGGAGTCCGGTAATCAACCGATTGCTGTAGGTCTGAAGGTTGGGTCGCGTTGCCGTTCTACCGGCTCGCCACCGAATCGTCGCGGTCTAATCGTCGGTGCCGGACTTCGGTGCTCTCCGGGTGCCGTTGGGGTCGACGTGGAAGGTGAATCCGTGGGGCGTGGTCCATTCCAGGGTTCTGGGGTCGAGGCGCTGGACCGACCAGCCGCGGCCGTGGGTTTTGACCCTGTGGCTGAAGCGGCCTAAGGGTGCGAGGTTCTGGGTGTTGGTTTCGCCTGGTGGGCCGAGGGGGTCGTAGGGCTGGAGGTGGTCCAGGTCGGTGGTCCCGCTGGTTTCGCGGGTGCCGAATGGAAAGACCTCCACCGGATGCGTCAGCTTCACGCGTTCGCGGATGCGGTCGGGGATCTCGTACGCGTTGACGCTCACGGCGTCGTTGAGGTCGATGACCGGTTTCACGATGTATGGAGCGTGGCCGACCAGTTCGGTCAGCTGCGACGCGAGCAGCGGACCGAGGCCCTCGACACGGAGCACACCCGTCCCGGTGGCGAGCATCTGTTCGGTCAGGTGCACGTAGATCTCGGTCTTGCCGGGCAGCGTACGTCCACCCGACGGGCTGCGGTGGGCGGCGAGCTTGATCTGTGCGAGGCGTACGTCGAGAGCGCGCAGGGCGGCTGCATCGACGGGCTCGACGGGCTCGGGTACGCGGTGGTGCCTTGGCCAGTCTGGGTCGACCTGCCCACTCGGTGGGGTGTCGAGTGGATCGGGTAGATCGCTGTGGCTGGGATGGGGCGCATCTCGGTCGGCCTCGTCATACGGTTCGGGCTCCACATACTCAGCCGTGAGGTCGGCTTCGTCGTGCGGGTTCAGCCCGTTGTGCCCATCCGCGAGGTCGACCGCGTCGCGCGTGTTCGGCTTGTCGCGTTCGTCCGAGGGTGCGGCGTCGGTGTCGGTTGTGGGTGCCGGGGGTGGCTGGAGGTGGTGGGTGCGGGCCTGGTGGAGGAGTTCTTCGGTGTAGGTGGGGTCGGCGATGATGCCGATGGCTTCGGCGCGGCGAGTGTCGAGGGTGCCGGGGTGGCCGAGGAGTCTGAGGGCCTCGGCGATGCTGGCGACGGTGGCGTCGAATCGGATCACCGAGCCGCTGGCGGCGCGGATGTAGATGGCTTTGGTGCCGTGCTCGTCGGAGTTCCCGACGAAGACGCCGCGTTCGTTCGCCTTCTCCTCGGCTTCGGCGCGGGCCAAGGCAGCGTCGGCGTACATCTTGGCGGCCTTGACGATCTTGTCCAGGCGGTAGGGCGTGATCGAGTCGACGATTCTGGCGACGCGTTGATCGACGTACTGTGCAGCTTCCTCAGAGAGTTTCACGCAGGTTGCGGCGATCTGCCGGGCCTTCCAGGGCGTCGCCTCGCCGTTCAGTACGCAGGCCCAGGTGAACGGGAAGCGGTGTCGCAGCGCAAGCGCCTGTCCGATGTAATCGGCGGCCACGCGGGCCGAGATGCCGAGCATGACCCCGAACTCGACTGGGGCGAACTCCACGATCTCGGGGCAGCCCTCACCGCCCAGGACCAGGGTTCGTTCGCGGCCGTCGCAGGATCGCCGGCCGGGTCGGGATGGGCAGGTGTCGGGGTGATGCCGGTCGGCGAAGATCTGGGCGTGTATGAGCAATCGGGCCTCGACGCGATTGACCTCGGCGCGGTGCCCGGCGGCCGACTCCAGCAGGGCGGCCGTCGACAGCGCGGTGAGATCTTCGTCGAACATGCATTCTAGTTTATGCATCTGATCCGTGGGGTGCAAATGCGCGCAGGCCAGAAATCCCTTATCCACAAGGGGAAACGTCACATCTCTGCGGCGCCTCAAACCTGATAGGCATCAGCGTCGAACCCACTCGGCGATGGCTGACGCGGTGGTCGCAGGGCTGGCGTCGTCGGTTTGTAGGACCGTGGAGATCTGCGTCCGGAGATAGGCGGCGAAGGAGAGCTGCCGGTCGGTGTTCTGGTCTCGCCAGGAAGGTCTGCTCTTGAGACGCCTCACGCGGGCGGCATCGGTGCAGTCCAGGAGGGCGAAGTGGACGTCAGTGATCCAGCGCCGAGCGGGGAGGTCTTCAAGTTGCTCAGGCATGAACGTGGACAGGAGTACCGTCGCGCGTCCGCCCTGCGCGACTCCGTGGGCGACGCTCAGCCAGGCGTCGCGGAAGGCGACCCAGTTGATCGGTTCGGGGGCGCAGACTACGCCGATGGGGTCGATGAGCCAGTCGACGTCGAAGACGGCGCACTCCGGCAGTTCCGCAGCCAGGAACGGGAAGATCGTCGTCTTGCCGGCGCCCGATGCGCCGGTCACGACGTACAGCGGTTGTCGTCTGGCCGACTCGCTGTAGTGGCCGGCTGGGCAGAGAGCGCGGTCACCGTCGGGTAGCAGCGTCACCGGCGGGTCGCAGAGCTGACAGTAGTGCATGGTCCAGCGTTTCACCGCGTATGCCGACGAGCCATCGGTTATCTGACGTTTGCGATAGGCAACAAAAACGGCGAGGAGTAGAACTCCCTGCCGTGCTTAATTTATAGCGTACTGGGGGACTTGCCGCAAGGCCCGGGGGATGCCGGAGAATCACTCGCCGTGGCTGGAAACACGACGACTTGGGGGTTTGTAACGTGCGAGTGATGGATGCCGACGTGATCATCGTCGGCGCTGGGCCGACCGGACTGATGCTCGCCGGTGAGCTGCGGCTGGGCGGCGTACGAGCGGTGGTCCTGGAGCGCCGGCCGGAGTTCCGGGAGACTCCGAAGGCCAGTGGTCTCGGTGGGCAGATCCTGGACCTGCTGCACTATCGGGGCCAGCTGGAGAAGGTCACCGCGGCATGCAGCGGCCCGATCCCGGCTCCCCGCTTCCCGTTCGGCGGTGTGCATGTGGACCTCAGCCGCCTGCCGGATCCGCCGCTGCACGCGCTGCCGCTCGCACAAGCGCAGCTCGAGCGGTTGCTCGACGAGCGTGCCCGCGAGCTCGGGGCCGACGTACGACGGGGTCACGAAGTGATCGCGGTGGTGCAGGACGACGCCACGGTGACCGCGGATGTGCGCGGTCCGGACGGGCCGTACCAGGTGACCGCCCACTACGTCGTGGGTTGCGACGGTCCGCGCAGCCGGATCCGTGACCTGGCCGGCATCGCGTTTCCCGGTACGTCCTATCCGGAGGTCAACCGGCTTGGGATGGTGACCTTGCCGGATGAGGTGACTGTGCTCGACAGCGGGGACCTGGAGGTTGCTGGGCTGGGCCGGATTCCGGCGGGGTTCACACGGACGGAGCGAGGTGTGTTCGCGTTCGGGGCGATGGCCAAGGGGGAGTTGTCGGTCTTCACCACCGAGGACGATCTGACCGACTACGACGACGACGTACCGATGACTCTGGAGGAGTTCCAGGGCAGCATCCGTCGAGTGCTCGGGGTGGATCTGCCGTTGGGAGAGCCGCGCCGGCTGTCGCGCTTCACCTTTCACGCCCGGCAGGCTGAGCAGTACGGCAAGGGCCGGATCTTCCTGGCCGGCGATGCGGCCCATCTGTTCCCCGCCACGGGCGTTGCGATCAACGCCGGTACGCTCGACGCCGTCAACCTGGCGTGGAAACTGGCAGCGGCGGTCAACGGCTGGGCGCCGGCCGATCTGCTGGACACCTATCACGCCGAGCGCCATCTGGCCGGCGCACGCACACTCCGGCATACCCAGGCGCAGGTGGCGCTGAGGCGCGGGCTCGACCCGGCCGCCGATGCGCTGCGGGAGGTCTTCGAGGAGCTGCTCACGGACGAGCAGCCCGCGCGTCGGATCGGAGCCATGATCGCGGGCACCGACATCAGGTACCCGGTGGCGGGCGCGGATCCTTTGCTCGGCACGTTCGTACCCGATCTCACGTTGCTGACCGAGCAGGGGACCATCAGTGTCGCGGAGCTCATGCGCACCGCACGGCCCGTCTTCCTTGACCTCGCAGATCGCGCGGATCTTCGGGAGATCGCTCAACCGTGGGAGGGCCGCGTCGACATCCACACTGCCAAGACCGAAGACCGGCCGGCCGACGCGCTCCTGATCCGTCCGGATGCTTGCATCGTCTGGACTGCAAGCACCGACGGGCCCACGCTTCAAGAAGCTCTGACTACCTGGTTCGGTCAGCCGTCACTTCACTAGGTCTGCTGATACCGCGAAGGTGTTGCAGGCCTTGTTGGCGCCGATGTTGAAGCCGTTCTGGATCCAGAAGCCCTGGCTGGTTGCCAGGCCGTGCGTACGCTCGTCTTCCGGGGTGTCCGCCGATTCGCCGAAGCTGTTGCTGGACTGCTCTTTGAACTCGTCCAGCCGGTTCGTCAGCGGATAGGACTTCTCGACTGCCTTGCTGAACACGCCGCCGAAGCATGAGGCCTGCAGCTCGTTGCGCCGCGAGCTCTCCAGCTGCTGATCCGGATGATCCTGTAGATAGACCGCACGGGCGTAGAAGAGGCCAGTGACGCCTTGGACGTGGTGACCGTACTCGTGCGCGATCGTCATCAGGTACGCCAGGTCATGCTGCGGTCCGAAGGCGCGGTTCATCTGCTTGACGTCGGTGTACATCACCTGGTTGCCATAGCAGTAGAACGCAAGTACCCGGCCGGACAACGGCTCGAATCTGCCGCACGGCGTTGTCACCGGCTTGTCGAAGACGATCAGACCCGGGTCCGGCTTGTCCTGGCCGAGTTCTTTGAAGATCGGTCGCCATGCGTCGTTCAGGCAGGTGAAAAGCTTCTGGTAATAGACCTTTTGCGCCGCCAGGGTGCCGGTGCCCAGGTTCGCGGCCGTGCAGTTCTGCTCCGGCAGCGGACCGGTGCGGTAGATGTCGGCGTTGAGCAGATAGTCCTCCGCCGTACCCTTTTGCGGGTTGCTGGTGGGCGTCGGCACGATTGACGGACCGGTGACCCCGGGCTGGGCGGTGTTGTCGTCGCTCGTGCCCAGCAGTGAGCCGAGCACGGCCACGGACACTGCGAGGAAGATCAGTAGTACGAACGCCAACACGATGACCCGGACCGCACCGCCTCGGCGCTTCGGTGGCTGGAACCCGTTGAACTGGCCCGGACCGCCGTAGTACGGCTGCTGGCCCCACTGGCCTGGGTACTGCTGCTGCGGGTACTGCTGGCCCGGGTACGGCGCTTGCGGTGGCGGACCATACCGCCCAGAAGGTGGCCATGGCGCGGACTGCGGCGGTGGCAGTACACCCGGAGGCGGGCCGGGCGGATGACCGCCGTAGCCGTACGGGCTGCTCACAGATACGGCCTCCTGCCGCTGGGTTCCATGGGTTCGCTGCACGAACCGGCACGAGACTACTCTCGACCCATGTCACTGAAGCGCCGCCTCCTGCCGGCCGCCCTGCTGATGTCCTTGTCCGCCCCGATTGTTGCCTTCAGCACGTTGCCGGCCCAGGCCGCCGACGACCAGGTCACGGCGTACTCCGCCCAGGCGACCCTCACCAAGGACGGCCAGCTGCAGGTCAAGGAGACGGTCGACCTGACCGCCGGCGGTACGACGTTCAGCCGGACGCTGGTCACCCGGGTCAGCGCCGACGCCGAGCGGGATCGCACGTACGGACTGAGCGACGTGTCGGCCACGGTGAACGGCCAACCCGCACAGGGATTGAAGAACGAGAGCACCGACGACGGCCGCAAGCTCACTGTGAATGTGTCGGGCCAGTCGAAGATCGTCTACAGCTACACCGTCGACAACGTGGTGGCCGACTCCACCGAGGGTCTCGAGGTGAGCTGGCCGGTCGTGCAGGGCTTCGGTACGTCGATCCCGAAGGCCGAACTGACTGTCAACGTCCCGTTCGCCACCTGGGTCACGTGTTTCGCCGGCCGGATCGGCTCGAGCATGCCGTGTACGTCGTCGCAGCTGGCTGAGTCAGCCGCGTTGCAGATCGAGCAGAACGGCGTACCGGCTGGTGGTCGGGTGACCTTCCTGACCGGACTGAGTGACCAAGCGACTGTTCAGCCGAATGCGCAGTTCCAGACCCGCTGGACGCTTGGCCGTGCGTTCACAGCGGACTCCAGCACGATCGGCCTGGCAGTGATCGTGTTCGGCATCGGACTGCTCGGTGCGGTAGCGCTGTGGTTCTTCCGCGGCCGTGACGCCGCCAAGGTGGGCGACGGTGCGCCGGAGCGTCCGGTGCTCGACGGTGCCGACGGACCGCAGTTCGCCGCACCGGATGGGATCCGGCCCGGCCAGGTCGGCACGGTGGTGGACGAGACGGCCGACGTCGTCGACATCACCGCCACGCTGCTGGACCTTGCCGTGCGCAACTACCTGACCATCGTCGAGCTGCCGCGGGAGTCGCACTTCGGCAGGTTGGATTGGGAGCTGCGCCGGCTTCACCAGGGTGGCCCCGAGCTGCTGCCGTACGAGAAGGCTCTGCTGGACGCGGTCTTTGCCAACGGCGACGCGGTGGTCGTGTCCAACCTCGGCCCGTCGCTGCGGCCGCGGCTCAACCTGGTCCGCGAGCAGCTGTACGCCGATGTGGTCACGCAAGGCTGGTTTGCGACCCGTCCGGACGCTGTCCGGAACCGCTGGACCACTGCGGGCGTGGTGCTGCTCGGGGCGGGCGTCGTACTGACCATCGTGCTCGCGATCGTCAGCAAGTATGGCCTGGTCGGTTTCGCGGTGATGGCGGCCGGTCTGGTGCTGGCACTCGTCGGACAGGTCGCACCGGCACGCACTGCGCGCGGAGCCGCCGTACTGGGCCGAGTGGCCGGCCTACAGCGGTACCTGGTCGACGAGACGTCGGCGAACCTGCCGCAGAGCCACCGCCTCGAGTTCGCGTCCCGCTGCCTTCCGTACGCCGCTGTCCTCGGGCTGACCGAGAAGTGGGCGCTGGAGATCGCCGCGACCGATGACGACGACGACCCCGACGCCGGCATCGGCTGGTACTCCGGTCCGGAGAACTGGCACCTGTCCGACATCGGCGAGTCGCTCAGCAACTTCGTCACCGCGTTCGGCGGCACGCTGACAACAGCGCGCCGCCTCTTCTGACGAGCGTCAGGACACGCGGATGTCCGTGGCAGTGAAGGTGTTGCAGGAATTGGGCTGCTTGCTGTTGAACCCGGCGATCGACCACTGGTAGTTGCTCACCCGGTTGCCGTGGTCGTGGACGCGCGGCCGGGCGTAGTCGTCGCCGGTATGGCTGATCAGGAACTTCCAGTTGGCCAGCAGCGGGTCACGCATCGGCGTGAACACCGCGTTCGCGCCCAGGTACACGGCGCCCAGGCAGGTCGCCTGCAGTTCCCGGCGACGGCTCTCCTGCAGCTTCTGGTTCGGCGTCATCGACTTCGCCCGGGTCACAGAGGAGACGAGGATGCCGCTCAGGTACTGCACGTGGTGGCCGTACTCATGGGCGAACGTGTTGAGCATGATCGCGCGGGTGTACATCGGGTTGGACTTGTAGTACGCGTTGTCCACCGCGTACGGCAGGTAGATGGTCTCGTTCGCAGCGCAGTACGCCGCTCGTGCGCTGCGCTGGATGCCGCACGGGGAGGCCAGCTTGCCGCTGTACACGACCGCCTTCGGCGCGCGGAACGGCAGACCGGCCTTCTGCATCGCCAGCAACCAGGTGCGGTTGAGGCACGGCAGCAGGCGGGCGTAGTAGGCCCTGGCGGCGGTGACGGTGACCGGCGCGAACGCCGGCTCCGCACACTTCGAGGCCGAGACCGGGCCGACGGTGTAGAGCTTGTTGGCCTTGACGACGTCGTCGGCTGTCGGGGCGGGCGGCTTGGTCGCAGTCGGCGACGGTGACTCCGACGGCGTGGCGGAGGTGGTCTCCGACGCCGGCGCCGATGGGGTGTCCTTCGCCTGCGGGTCGTCGTTGCCAGTGGTCCGGACGAGCAGCGTGATGCCGGAGCCGACGACTAGTACGGCGAGCACGACCAGACCGATCAGGAGACCGCGGGAGGTCTTCTTCGGCTTCCGGCGCCGTCCGCCCCCGCCGGGTGGCTGCGGGATCGGGATCGGTGGGTACTGCCAGTTCGGTGCCTGCTGCACCCGCTGACCCATCGGACCGAGCTGACCGCCGCCCGACGCATGCCGGGGTCCGCGCTGCTGCTGTGGCGGAAGGGCGTTGCTCCACGGCGAGGCCGGCTGCTGGGGGCCGGGCTGGTTCGGAGAGCCCCACAGGTACGAGTCCTCGGAGCGCGGCCCGCCCTGCTGAGGCGGCGGACCGGATTGCGACGGGTCCGACTGCCAAGCACTGGACTGCGACTGCCAGGCACCGGAGTGCGGCGGCCGACCCTGCTGTGACGGACCCTGCTGTGACGGACCGTGCTGCTCCGGACGCGGCTGGGCTGGACCAGGCTGCCCTGGACCGGGCTGCACCGGACCGCGCTGTGCTGGGCCTGTCTGCGGTGACCTCGGCTGGTGCGCGCCGGACTGCTGCTGAGGGCCGGACTGTTGGTACGGCGGACGGGCGTGCGGCGGTGGAGTCGGGCGGGACTGTTCCGGGTTGGTCTGCCACGTGGACGGCTGGTCGGGGTTCTCCGGCCGGCGGTTGGCCCAGCCTTCACCGAACCAGTTGTTCGGCGGGCGCTCGCCTGTGGCCGGGTCCTGGAACTCGCGCTTGGCCTCGGCCTCCCCGACCCACCATTGGGCCGGCTGGCCCTGTCGGCTCTCGCCAGGACCATGTTGCGGCGGGCCGGCCGGCTGCTCCCCGTCAGCCGGTTCGCTCCCCGGGGGCGGTGGGTTCCTGTCCGACATCGATACTCCTCACGACCTTGCTGGGTGTAGCCGTCAACGTGGTGCATCCGGCGCTGTTCGGGGTGCCGAAGCCGCGCCAGGTCGATTCTTCCCCCCGGACAACTGCGCAGTCCCCGGACATACTCTGCGCGATCAGGGACCCACCAGGCTAGCCACCCCGGCCAGTCGGTTCGCAGTAGACCAGTATCCGGGCCTGGACGGACCCCATTGGTTGCCTGACACACCGAAGACGCCGATCCCACTGGTTACCTGACACTCGCCAGGAGCTATCGTGCCCGTGTCAACCTGACCCTCTCTTTACGGTGTGATTGGGCAATGCGTTCACGACTCCTCGGGCTGTCCCTGTGTGCCCTCGGCCTGCTCGGCCTGACTGCTGTCCCGGCCGCCGCGGCCGGCGCAGGTGCTGCTGCCGACCCCGTGGTCACCAACTTCGACAGCCAGATCCGAGTCGAGCGCGACGGCCTGCTCAAGGTCTCCGAGACCTGGAAGCTGAGCAACGTGACCGGAACCTTCACCAGGTTCATCGTCACCCGCGACCACCAGCCCGACGACGTGGACCACGTGCAGGAGATCTCGGACCTGCAGGTCAAGTCCGGCGGCCAGGACAAGCAGTCCGAGGTGAAGACCGACGGCGACGTCACCTCGGTGGCGGTCGCGGACGTCAGCGGCGACACTGAACTGAACTTCACCTACACGGTGAAGGGCGCGGTCGCGAAGACGCTGAACGGCACCGAGGTCCGGTTCGCCCCGCTGACCGGCATCAACCTGACCGTCCAGCAGGCGAACATCATCTTCAGCACCCCTGAGGTCTCGCACGTCTCCTGCTTTGCCGGTGCGATCGACAGCAACACCCCGTGCACGCTGGCGCAGATCGGTGAGACGTCCGGTCCGACGTTCCAGCAGCAGGGGCTGCCGCCGGGCAACACGGTCCGGATGACGATCGGTTTCCCCGAGGGCGAGATCGCCGCGAACTCGATCGTCGAGTACCGCAAGACGTTCAAGCGCGCGTTCTCCGCCGACACCGCCCAGCTGCTCACCGCATTGGCGATCCTGCTGCTCGGTGTGATCGCGCTGCTCGTGCTCTACCGGGTCCGCGGCCGGGACCGGGTCGACCCGCGGCGCGTCGTACCGGCGTCGCTGTTCAGTCTCGGCACCGACTCCCGGATCGACTTCACGCCGCCGTCGGACCTGCGGCCCGGCGAGGTCGGCACGCTGATCGACGAGCGGATCGACCCCGTCGATGTCACCGCGACGATCATCGACCTGGCCGTCCGCGGGCACCTCACGATCATCGAACTGGAGCACCAGACCGAGTACGCGCGACCGGACTGGGAGCTGCGCCGGGTCGCGAACGCGCCCTCGGAGGAGCTGCACCGGTACGAGAACGTCCTGATCCGCGCGATCTTCGGTGACTCGGACTCGGTGCTGGTCTCCGAGCTCGGCCGCCAGGTGCGGGCGAACCTCGCCCAGGTGCAGGACGCCCTGTACGACGGAGTGGTCAAGCGCGGCTGGTTCAACGAGCGCCCGGACCGCGCCCGCTCGCTGTGGGCGACGATCGGCATCGGCACCACCGTGCTGGGCGTTGTCCTCACCGTTGTCCTCGCGCTGCTCTCGACCTGGGGTCTGGTCGGCATCGCGGTCACCCTGGTCGGCGTCGGCCTGATCGTGGTCGGCCGCTACATGCCGGCCAAGGCTCCGGCCGCCGGCCGCGTGCTCGGTCAGGTCGCCGCGATCCGCGGTGAGCTGCTCGAGATGGACGTCAGCGAGCTGCCGATCGACCAGCACGCCGAGCTCTGCTCACGCGCTCTCCCGTACGCCGTTGTGCTGGGCGGATCGGAGCGCTGGATCGACGCACTGGTCGCGACCGACTCCACGCCGGACCAGGAGGACGAGGGCTTCACGTGGTACCGCGGACCGCGTGGCTGGCACCTGCAGTACCTGCCGGACTCGCTCCGCAACCTCACCACCAACCTCACGGGCGCACTCTTCGCCCGCTGAGGCTTACCAGTTGTGCTGCGGATCCGACGGTGCAGGCAACGGCATACCTTCCGGGTGGATGACGTACACGAGTCCACCGGAATGCGGCACCCAGGCGTTCTCGAAGGCGGTCCGGTCGTACGTCGTCCGCACCTGGCCGTTGCTCGGGATCAGGTGTGACGCCGGATCGTTCACGACGACGTTCCCGGCCTGGTCGAAGCCGACGATCACCATCAGGTGCCCGTTGGTCCCGTAGCCGGCGCCGGGCAGGTCGCCCTTCTTGAACGACAGCGACGCCACGAGCGGGATCCCCGCCTTGATGAACTGCTCCGCCTCGGTCAGTGATCGCAGCCGGGTGATGAACCCGTCCACTCCGCGGGAGCCGGCGTACGCCGTGTTGAACGGCCAGTTCCCGGCGCCGTCGTAGGAGTAGTCGAAGACCGATCGGGCCGAGTGGTCGACCTGCGGATCGGCGTCGGACGGATCGACCCACGCGGTCTCGGCCGGGGTCGGGCCGGCGCCGTAGTAGTCGAGCACCATCGCGGTCGAGGCCGCCGAGCACCACGCCTCGCCACCGCCGTCCCACTGTGGATAGTGGCCGAGATGCGTCTCCTGCGAGTACGTCGGTACGTCCAGGGCGACACCCTCCGCACCGCCAAGGGGGCTTGCGGCAACTTTCTTGTCATCGGGCAGCCGGGACGCCATCGCACCGACGGACCGGACCGCCGGCGACTGCGTCGTACCGCTCAACCGGTACAGGGTGACCTTGAGCTGCCAGCGATCCAGCCAGGCTCCGCTGGCCACGAAGGTGTCGACGGCAACGGATCCGTTCGCGTCGCCCTGGCTCGGTACCGAGGTGCGGTGGATGTCGCCGGCAGCGGTGTCGTCACCACCGGACCAGCGGCCGAGCACGTACCACTTGGTGGCGGCGCCGGCATTCGTCGTACCGGCCATGGAGACCTCGACCCAGGTGCCGGGCGGCGTGGTCGCGTTCCAGGAGGCGACGAGTTCGGTCAGCCCGAAGCCGGTGCTGACCTGCGGCGAGACCCAGCTGGTCTGCTCGTAGCTCTTGGCGGTGCCGTCCCCGAACGGATCGACGTACAACGTGGTGCCGGCCGACGTACCGAACCTGAGGGCGCCGTCGGTGACGGTGGTGCCGGACAGGGCACCGGTGAGGAAGTCGCTGGTCGACGTCCACGTGCGGTAGGCGATCTGACGCGGTGGGGCTGCTTTGACGGCCTCGGTCGGCAGGGAGCCGGCGCTCAGCACGACCACACCGAGAATCAGGGCGGTGACGGAACGGGCGGTGGTCATGAAATCGACGGTAGACCCGCCGACCGCGGCTGTCGCGGTGAACGCGTGCCGCGCCTGTTGCTAAGCACGTCAAATAGTTACGAGCCCATCTACGACTGACGCAGCTTCCACTCGTCGGCGAGCATGGCGAAGACCAACTCGTCGGTCCACTCGCCCTTGAGGAACTCGTTCTTCACGAAGTGTGCCTCCTGGCGCAGGCCGAGGCGCTTCAGCAGGTTCGCCGAGCCGGTGTTGCGGCCGTCCAGCCGGCCGATGATCCGGTGCATGCCGAGCTGTTCGAATCCGAGCCGGAGCAGCTCGACCGAGGCCTCCGCGGCGAACCCGCGGCCGTGGAACTCCGGGTGGAACACGAACCCGATCTCCCCGGTCCGGTGCTCGACACTTCTCATGAACAGGGTGACCTCGCCGACGTGCCGGCCGGTCTCCCGCTGGATCGCGGCGACGGTGAGCGCTTGACCGTCGGTGTCCATCGGTACGTCGGCCAGCCGGCCGGCGAGGGATTCCCGCACCTGCTCGGGCGTCTTCGGGTCGTACAGCAAGAACCTGGTGACATCCACGCTGGATTGCAGCTCGAGCAGGTCGTCGTAGTCGGAGTCGAGGTAGCGGCGAAGGGTCAGGCGGTCGGTCTCGATCGGCAGCGAAAAGCTCACCGATCGAGACTACGAGACCGCCGCAACCCAATAACCGCTGCCTCAGCCGTTGGCGAGGGCAACCAATCGGGACTGGTCGCCGTTGAACCGGTCCTGGTCGATCGGAGTCGAGCTGTACTGCCAGATCGTGTAGAAGGGCCAGCCGCCCGGTAGGGTTCCCGGCGCCGAGGCGTAGCGGGCCACCCAGAGCGGGTTGGTGGCGTTGAACGCGGTGCTGTTACCGGTGCACTGGCTCCACCAGTCGAGGTTGGTGTAGATCACCGCGTCCCTGGTGGTGCGGGCCTTGTAGGTGTTGAGGAAGTCGTGGATCCAGTTGACCATCGCGGCCTGGCTGAGTCCGTAGCAGGTCGCGCCGTACGGGTTGTACTCGATGTCGAGCGAACCCGGCAGGGTCTTGCCGTCGCGGGACCAGCCTCCGCCGTGGTCGACGAAGTAGTTCGCCTGGTTGGCGCCGCTGGAGTCGTTCGGCGTGGCGAAGTGGTACGCGCCGCGGATCATCCCTACGTTGTACGAACCGTTGTACTGCTGGGCGAAGTACGGGTTCGTGTAGTAGTTGCCTTCGCTCGCCTTCGTGTAGGCGAACCGCTTGCCGGCACTCCACTGCGCGGCCCAGTTGACGTTGCCTTGGTGGCTGGAGACGTCGATGCCTTCGACGGACGCGGCGGGTGCCATGACGGCCGGCGCGCCGGCTGCCGTCGTGGTGTTCGCCAGCCACCCCATGTAGGCGTCGCCGGCCTTGTCGATGCCGTGCTGACGGGCCTGGGGTGTGGGCTGGTGTGATGCGGGTGAATCGACGGAACTGGCTTGGGCGGAGCCGATCGAGGCCAGAAGCAGGCCAAGAGTGACGGCGGCACCCGTGAAAAGGGCGGACTTCACGGTGGACCTCCACAGAGCGATGAGGGGCGGACAGAGCGCTCGGCGGAGGTTTTACCCGGCTTTGGTAAGAATCAACCATTCGATCTGAGTCGAATGGTGAGTATTTACCGTACGACTTTCGGGGACGCCGTGTAGGTGTTGCAGGAGCCCGGGTTCCGGGTGACGAAACCGGCGTTCGCCCACCGCGGGATGATCGCCCGGCTGCCGTGGTCCCGCTGCGTCATGTACTCGTCGCCCTGGTGGGAGTGCAGGTAGTCCAGCTGCGACTTCAGCAACCCGGTCATCCCGTAGCTGCTCTTGTTCGCACCCATGAACACGTTGCCGAAACAGGTCGCCTGGATCTCCAGCCGGCGGCTCATCTCCAGCGACTTGTCACCGCTGAACTCGTACCGCAGGTTGTACGTCGCCTCGAGGATGCCGGTCATGTTCTGGATGTGGTGCCCGAACTCGTGGGCGACCGTGTCCGTCATCTCGGCCCGCAACCAGACCATCGCCTGCGTCCGGTTGCTGTAGCTCAGGTACATCTGGTACCAGCGCAGGTCACTGTTCGTGTCCATATAGATGGTCCGGTTCGTCGAGCAGTAGAAGGAGCTCGGCGAGTTGCCGCCGCACGGGGACGTGGCCGTCCCGGAGAAGGCGACCAGGTGCGGTGGCACGAACCGCGCACCGGCCAGCGTGACCTGCTTCGGCCAGGCGCGGACGAGACAGGCCAGGACCGAGTTGTAGTACTTGCGCGCGTTCGTGGCGCTGTTGGCACGGGCGCCTGACTCCCGGCAGTTCACCGTCTTCTGTACGCCGGTCTTGTAGAACCGGTTCTTCGCCACGATGACGGTGTCCGACGGAGGCGGCGGCGTGGTCTTCGTCGGCTGCGGCTGGGTCGTCCGGGTGGTGGCGGGCGCGGTCGGTTCCTCGGTGGTGGAGCTGGATGTCGGCTCCTCGGTCGGTCCCTCGGTCGCGGAGTACGTCGGCTCCGGCTGCGTGTAGTCGTCGTCGCCGTTGTGCTTCAGGATCGAGCTGAGCACCCCGAACCCGACGACGGCCAGGCCGATCACCACGATCGGCACGATCACCCAGGCGGCCTTGCCCCTCTTCTTGGGCGGCGGCGGGAACCCGTTCGATCCCCAGCCGAAACCCGGGCCTTGAGGTGGACCTTGCGGCGGGGCCCAGTACTGCGGACCGCCCGGTGGGGGACCGTACTGCGGGGGCCTGTACTGCGGGGGTGGCGGCCCCTGGTACTGCCCTGGTGGCGGTCCGTACGGCCCTTGGTTCGACAAGGAAGTCCTCCTGGTGAGCGTCGCTGCGGATATTTTGTCAAGAGGGGGTGTCAGTTCCCGTTACCCTTGACCGGTGACACTTCGCTTGTACGACACCGCGACAGCAGCAGTGAGGGATTTCGTGCCGGTCCACCCGGGCCAGGTCGGGATCTACCACTGTGGGCTGACGGTGCAGGGTGCCCCGCATGTCGGGCACATCTACAAGGAGGTCGTCTTCGACGTCCTGCGGCGCTGGTTCGAGCGCTCGGGCTACCGGGTCACCGTGATCGCGAACGTGACCGACATCGACGACAAGATCCTGGCCAAGTCGGCCGAACGGGACGTCCCGTGGTGGGCGCACGCCTACGAGTTCGAGCGTGAGCTCCACTGGGCGTACGACGTGCTCGGCTGCCGCCCGCCGACGTACGAGCCGCGCGCCACCGGCCACATCCCCGAGATGCTGGAGATGATCGGCGAGCTGATCGAGCGCGGGCACGCGTACGTCGCTCCGGACGGCTCCGGCGACGTCTACTTCGACGTCAAGTCCTGGCCGGCGTACGGCGCTCTGTCGCACCAGAAGATCGAGGACATGGAGGCCGCCGAGGACGCGGACCCGCGCGGCAAGCGGGACCCGCGCGACTTCGCGCTGTGGAAGGGCTACACCGAGGACACGCCGCGGACGGCCTCCTGGCCGACGCCGTGGGGCCGCGGCCGCCCGGGCTGGCACCTGGAGTGCTCCGCGATGGCGGGCAAGTACCTGGGTGACGAGTTCGACATCCACGGCGGCGGGCTGGACCTGCGCTTCCCGCACCACGAGAACGAGTTGGCCCAGTCGACCGCGGTCGGGCAGAAGTTCGCCCGGTTCTGGATGCACAGCGCGCTGGTCACCGCGGCCGGCGAGAAGATGTCCAAGTCCATGGGCAACGGCGCGATCGTGCGCAACGTGGTCCAGCGGGTGCGGCCGATCGAGCTGCGGTATTACCTGGTCCAGTCGCACTACCGGTCGGTGGTGGAGTTCTCGTTCGGTGCGCTGGATGAGGCCTCCACGAGCTTCCAGCGGATCGAGGGCTTCGTGACCCGGGCCCACGAGGTGACGGGCGGAGTCGAGCCGTCGGTGGAGTTGCCGGCGGACTTCGTCACCGCGATGGACGACGACCTCGGGACGCCGGCGGCGGTCGCCGTACTGCACAACACCGTGCGGGACGGGAACAAGCTGGTCGCCGACGGCGATTCCGCCGCGCTGCGGGAGGCACTGGCCTCCGTGCGCGGGATGCTCGGCGTGCTCGGGCTGGACCCGCTGGCCGAGCCGTGGGCGTCGCGCTCCGCGGCCGGTGACGAGCTCACCGATGTCGTCGACGGGCTGGTGAAGGCGCTGCTCGAGCAGCGGCAGGCCGCCCGGGAGCGCAAGGACTACGCCGCGTCGGACGCGATCCGCGACCGGCTGAAGGCGCTCGGCGTCGTCGTCGAGGACACACCCCAGGGGCCGCGCTGGTCGATCGCGGCGCCGAACACGATCGAAGGAAACTGACGTGCCAGGCAGTAGCCAGCGCAAGGGCGCCATCCGGAAGAAGCAGGGCAATCCGACGGCCGGGTCCGGTGGACGGATCCGCCGCGGTCTGGAAGGCAAGGGCCCGACGCCGAAGGCGGTGGACCGGACCAAGCACCCAGCGCACAAGCGGGCCAAGGCGAAGGAGCGCGCGCAGGAGCGCGAGCGCTCCCGCCGCCCGGTCCGCAAGGACACCGATTCCACGGTCGAATGGGTGTACGGGCGCAACCCGGTGGTCGAGGCGTTGCGTGCGGGCGTTCCGGCCGCGGCGCTGCATGTTGCCGAAGGCACCGAACGGGACGCCCGGCTGCGGGAGGCCACGCTGCTCGCGGTCGAACACGGTATCGCGGTGCTCGAGGTGCCGCGGACCGAGCTCGACCGGGTCACCGCGGGCGGTGCCCACCAGGGTGTCGCGATCCAGATCCCGCCGTACGAGTACGCGCATCCCGACGACCTGCTGTCCCGGGCGTACGACGCGGGCCAGGTGCCGCTCGTCGTGGCGCTCGACGGCGTGACCGATCCCCGCAACCTGGGAGCGATCACGCGGTCCGCGGCGGCGTTCGGTGCGCACGGCGTACTCGTGCCGGAGCGTCGTGCGGCGTCCATGTCGGCCTCGGCGTGGAAGACGTCGGCCGGTGCGGCGGCCCGGATTCCGGTCGCGCGGGCGACCAACCTCAACCGCGCGCTCAAGTCATACAAGGACGCCGGCCTGCTCGTCATCGGTCTGGACATGGACGGCGAGGTGGACCTCCCCGACCTGGAAGCCGCCACCGAGCCGGTCGTCCTCGTCGTCGGCTCGGAAGGTAAGGGTCTGGCCCGCTTGGTCCGCGAGAACTGCGACCTGATCGTCTCGATCCCGATGACCAGCGCCACCGAGTCCCTCAACGCGGGCATCGCCACCGGCGTAGCTCTGTACGAAATCTCCCGCCGCCGCGCGGGCTGAGCACAACGAGGACGGCGCCCCGGACCAGGTGGTCCGGGGCGCCGTTGTGTGTTGGGTGTCAGTAGACGCTGACGCCGTAGCGGGAGAGGGCCTCGGTGACGGGCTGGAAGTAGGTGGTGCCACCGGAGGAGCAGTTGCCGGAGCCGCCGGAGGTGAGGCCGAGGGCCACACTGCCTGCGAACAGGGCACCGCCGGAGTCGCCACCCTCGGCGCAGACGTTGGTGCGGATCAGGCCGGAGACCTGGCCCTCGGCGTAGTTCACCGTCGCGTTGACGCCGGTGACGCTGCCGCTGTGCACACCGGTGGTGCTACCGCTGCGCTTGACCGCCTGGCCGACGCTGGCGTTGCCGGCGGACGTGATGTCCTGCGAGGAACCGTTGTACAGATCCACTGTGCCGGGGTGGTTCGTGTACGACGTGCTGTACTTCACGATCGCGTAGTCGTTCCCCGGGAAGCTCGACCCGTAGGTCGTCCCGAGCAGCGTGGTCTTGCTCGAATTCGAGTACCAGCTGGACGCGATGTTGCCGCAGTGACCCGCGGTCAGGAAGTAGTACGTGCTGCCACTGCGGACGTTGAAGCCGAGCGAGCAGCGGTACTGCCCGCCGTAGATGGCGTCTCCGCCGGCGATGTACTTGGTCAGCTTGCCGGAGATCTTCTCCAGCGTGACCCGGCTACCGAACTGCTTGGTCACTCCGGACAGCGCCGACAACTTCGAGCCGGTGACCGTGTCGTCGTACGACACGATGATCCGGCCGTCCGGGTTCGTCTGCCAGGCGGTGCCAGGGATGGCCGCGTCCTTGTTCAAGGTCGCGGTGATGGCGGATGCCGACAGCGTCGACGGGGTGATCGGCGCGGCCGAGGCCTGGGTGGCCAGCAGTCCGGCGGCAGCGAGCCCGGCGGCGGCCAGGATCGCAGCGGTACGGCGAATAGGCGAAAATGTCATGGTTTCAGCCTCCTCACGATGAGGACGCGCTCGGGGCGGGTGCGTCCTTGACTTCAACCGTGACCACCCTTACCCACTCTCTCCCTGAGTATTCAGGCAAACTCGGAGAGTAGGGGAAAACCTGCGCTCAGTAGACGGAGACCCCGTACGCCTTGAGGGCCTCGACGACCGGCTGGAAGTAGGTGACGCCGCCCGATTTGCAGTCGCCGGAGCCGCCCGAGGTCAGTCCGAAGGCCCACTGCCGGTAGAACAGCGGCCCGCCCGAGTCGCCCGGCTCCGCGCACACGCTGGTACGGATCAGGCCGGCCACCCGGCCGTCGCCGTAGTTCACCGTCGCGTTCAGCCCGGTGACCCGGCCGCTGTGCAGGCCGCTGGTGGAGCCGCTGCGGTACACGTACTGCCCGACGCCCGGGTTCATCGCCGTGGTGATGTCCTGCGAGTGCCCGTTGTAGAGGTACACGCTGCCGCCCGGCGGCTTGATGCCGGTGCGGTAGACGACCAGCGAGTAGTCGTTCCAGGGGTAGCTGGGTTGATGCACCGTGCCGGTGAAGACGGCGTGCTGGGCGTCCTGGTACCACTGGGTGGCCTCGACGCCACAGTGTCCGGCGGTGAGGAAGTAGTACTTCCCGCGCCGCTGGACGTTGAAGCCCACCGTGCACCTGATGTCACCGCCGTACGTCGCCATGCCGCCGCTGATGTACTTGGTCAGCTTGCCGGGCAGCTTCTCGACGGCGATGCCCTCGCCGAGCCGCTTGGTCACGTTGGTCAGCGCGGTCAGCTTGCTGCCGGTGACGGTGGAGTCGTAGGACACCAGGACCGTGCCGTCCGGCTTGGTCATCCAGGCGGTACCTGGGGTGTTCACCTGCTCGTTCAGGGCAGAGGTGATCGCCTTCGCGGACAGCCGCGGTGGCTTCACCGGATCGGCCTTGGCCGGTACGGCGGCGGCCAGCGTCAGCGCCGCGGCGGCGAAGATGGCCGCGGAGCGTCGGAGTATGGAAGATTTCATGGCCATCAGCCTTCCGGGGCGTGCGGTTCTGATGAGCTTCGGGACTTGAATGTTTAGTTGAAGAAGTCTAAGTGTCCGCCGAGGTCAGTCCAGGCGGAGTGAATGCAGGACGAAGGACGCGAGTTCGCGGTAGGCCTCGGCGTCGTTCAGGCCGGTCCGGCGGGCGATGTCACCGCGCTGGATCGCCTGCATGGTGTGCGCGATCATCTCGGCCGCGAACGCGATGTCGACCTGCCGGAACATCTTGTTGTTGATGCCGTCCTCGATCAGCGTCCGGACCCGGTCGGCCGCGATCCGGGTGTTCCGCTCGTACACCGACCGGGCCGGCGCGAACGTGGCCACGTCGTCGAGGAAGGTCCGGCTGGCCGGCCGGAGCGCGTCCGCGACCGCGTTCAGGTACGCCGCGATCCGCCGGTCGTGCCGGGTCTGCCGGGCGACGGCCGACTCGACCTGGGCGGTGGCATTCTTGAAGTAGTGCTTCACCACCTCGACGGCGAGCTGTTCCTTGCTCGGCGCGAGTGCGTACAGGGTCGTCTTGCTGCAGCGCAGCTCGGCGGCCAGGTCGTCCAGGGTGAACCGGCTGAAGCCTTGTTCGAGGAACAGGACCAAGAGCCGGTCGAGCAGCTCGGACTGCCTGCGGGTACGGCGCCCCGGCACGACTGTTGTCATATCGAGACAGCATAGAACGATACTGACGTATGGTCCTCAGTATCATCCGTAGTATCATTTCGTCAGCCGTTGAGAGGGGTGCCTGATGGCTGTCGATCGTCTCCTGCCGACCGAAGAATCCACTGAGCTGCTCGCCCTGGTGCGTGACCTGTGCGACCACGAGCTCGCGCCGCACGCCGCCCGGGCTGAGGAGAGCGAGACGTTCCCGCGGGACGCGTTCCGCACGCTGGGCAAGGCCGGCCTGCTCGGCCTGCCTTACCCCGAGCAGTACGGCGGCGCCGAGCAGCCGTACGAGGTGTACCTGCAGATGCTCGAGGAGATCGCCGCAGCCTGGATGTCGGTGGGCGTCGGGGTCTCGGTGCACACGATGACCAGCTACGGACTAGCCACCTTCGGCGCCGAGGAGCAGCGTGCCCGGTTGCTGCCCGACATGATCGGCGGCGAGCTGCTCGGTGCGTACGCGCTGTCCGAGCCGCAAGCCGGTTCCGACATCAGCGGGATGACCACGCGAGCGGTCCGCGACGGCGACGAGTACGTCCTGCGCGGGACCAAGGCGTGGATCAGCCACGGCTCACACGCCGACTTCTACACGACCTTCGCGCGTACCTCGGACGACCCGAAGCACGGCATCTCCGCCTTCCACGTCCCCGCGTCGGCCGAGGGGCTCAGCTTCGGCGCGCCCGAGCGGAAGATGGGCCTGACCGGATCGACCACCACGCTGGTCAACTACGACGACGTCCGGATCCCGGCCGCGAACCTGATCGGTGCGGAGGGTCAGGGCATGCGGATCGCCCTGTCCGCGCTGGATTCCGGCCGGCTCGGGATCGCCGCGTGCGCGACCGGACTGGCCCAGGCCGCGCTCGAGGTCGCCGCGTCGTACGCGAAGGGGCGGCAGCAGTTCGGGCAGCCGATCGCGGACTTCCAGGGGGTGCAGTTCCTGCTTGCCGACATGGCCGCCGCGGTCGAGTCGGCCCGGTCGACGTACCTGCAGGCCGCGCGCCGGCGCGACCTCGGCCGGCCGTTCACCCAGCAGGCGGCGATCGCCAAGCTGATCTGTACCGACGCCGCGATGAGGGTCACCACGGACGCGGTCCAGGTGCTCGGTGGGTACGGTTACACCCGCGAGTTCCCGGCCGAGCGGTACATGCGCGAGGCCAAGGTGACCCAGATCTTCGAAGGAACCAACCAGATCCAGCGGCTCGTCATCAGCCGCGACCTACTCAGGAGCGTTTCATGAAGTTTGGCCCGTCCGACGTCGCTCTGGTCACCGGTGGTGGATCGGGGCTCGGAGAGGCGACGGTACGCCGGCTCGCCGCCGACGGACTCGGGGTCGTGATCGTCGACCTGCCGTCCTCGGCGGGCAAGGCGGTCGCGGACGAGCTGGGTGACCGGGTCGTGTTCGCCCCGGCCGACGTCACCGACGAGACCGCGGTCGCGGCCGCGCTGGATGCGGCCGCCGGCCTCGGGACGCTGCGGGTGGTGGTCACGTGCGCCGGCATCGCGACCCCCGGCCGGGTCGTCGGCCGCAAGGGTCCGTTGCCGCTGGCAACGTTTCGGCAGGTGGTCGAGGTCAACCTGATCGGCACCTTCAACGTGCTCCGGCTGGCCGCCGAGCGGATGATCGCGTCCGAGCCCGGCGAGGACGGGGATCGCGGTGCCGTGGTGATGACAGCGTCGATCGCGGCGTACGACGGTCAGGTCGGGCAGGCGGCGTACGCGGCCAGCAAGGGCGGCATCGTCGGCCTCACCCTGACCGCGGCCCGAGACCTTGCGGACAAGGGCATCCGCGTGGTCACCATCGCTCCGGGCACGATGGA
Organism: Kribbella sp. NPDC026596; assembly: GCF_040638415.1. Classification (NCBI taxonomy): domain Bacteria; kingdom Bacillati; phylum Actinomycetota; class Actinomycetes; order Propionibacteriales; family Kribbellaceae; genus Kribbella; species Kribbella sp. NPDC026596. The sequence goes on from NZ_JBEZYF010000022.1 coordinate 84,265, forward strand.
GACCCCGATGCTGGCCGGCCTTCCCGAGGAGACCCGCGCCGTGCTGGAGCAGCAGGTCCCGCATCCCTCGCGCCTGGGTCGCCCCTCTGAGTACGCCGCCTTGGTCCGCCACATCCTCGACAACCAACTCCTCAACGGCGAGGTCATCCGGTTGGACGGCGCCCTCCGCATGCCACCTAGGTAAGCCGCAACCACCGCACACCATGCGGCGGGATCTCGGACTCGAGGTGCCACCGTGTCCCAACCGGCGAAGAGCAGCCGGTCGTGCATCACCTGTGCGTTCGCGAGCACTTCCGCCTCGGTGACCGTCGTACCGAAGCAGTCCCAGCTGTTCCAGCCCATCGGCGGGGTCTGCGCGGTCACCATTCGGCGAAGGAGCCGTCGTCGTGCCGCAGTACCGGTGATCGCCAGGTGTGGCCTTCGGCGGCAGCGGCGCGTACGACGTCCTCGTTGACCTCGATGCCCAGCCCGGGACCGGTGGGTCGCTCGATGTGGCCGTCGACGAACGAGAAGACCTGCGGGTCGACCAGGTAGTCGAGCAGCGCGTTGCCGCCGCCGTACTCGATACCGAGGCTCTGCTCCTGGATGAGGAAGTTCGGGATGGCCAGGTCGATCTGCAGGCTGGCCGCCAGCGTGATCGGGCCCAACGGGCAATGCGGCGCGACGGACACGTCGTACGCCTCGGCCATGGCGGCGATCCGCCGGACCTCGGAGATGCCGCCCGCGTGCGAGATGTCCGGTTGGGCGACCGCGATGCCGGTGGTGAGCACGTCCCGGAAGTCCCAGCGGGAGAAGAGCCGCTCGCCGGTGGCGATCGGGATGCTGGTCGACTCGGTGATCCGGCGCAGGTCCCGGGCGAACTCGGGCAGCACCGGCTCCTCGATGAACATCGGCAGCAGCGGCTCGAGCAAGGGCAGGATCTGGCGGGTGGCCGCCGTACTGAAGCGGCCGTGGAAATCGAGGGCGATGTCGACCCCGTCGCCGAGTGCGGCGCGTAACGCCTCGACCCGGCTCACCGCGGCGCGGAGCTGCGCGGGTGACGGGATCGGCGGCAGCGCCTCGGAGAGGTTGAGCTTGAGGGCCGTGAATCCCTTGGCCACCTTGGCTTGCGCCTCGTCGACGAGTTGGGCGTTGTCGCGGCCGTGGACCCAGGTGTAGATGCGCACCCGCTCACGGACCGGACCGCCGAGCAACTCGTGCACCGGAGTCTCGTGGTAGCGGCCCTTGATGTCCCACAGGGCTTGGTCGATGCCGGCCAACGCGCTCGACAGCACCGGACCGCCACGGTAGAAACCGCCCTTGGCCATGGTCTGCCAGTGATCCTCGATCCGGAGCGGATCAGAACCGACGAGGTACTCCATCAACGCCGCGACCGCGCCCTGGACCGCCTCCGCCCGCCCCTCGACGATCGGCTCACCCCAGCCGCTGATCCCTTCGTCGGTATCGATCCGCAGGAACTGCCACCGCGGCGCCACCAGGAACGTCTCGTATCCGACGATCTTCACATTGCCTCGTTTGCTCGAAGGTCCGTGCTGGTCAACAGGGAGGCGACCAGCTGGTCGGTTTGGCGGAGCACCAGGGCGGCGGCGCCGGACGCACCCGCGCGGGCGCCGAGATCGAGCTCCGCGGCGACCACCTCGACGTCACGGGTGAGGGCCATCGCGGTCCGGCGCAGGGTGGCGCGGATTGGCTCCAGCACCAGCTCGCCGGCTCGGGCGAGCTCACCGCCGACGATGATCCGCTCCGGGTTGAGCAGGTTGCAGATGTTCGCCAGCACCCGCCCGGTGAGCTCCCCGGCCTCGCGCAACACCCGCACGGTGTCCGGCTGACCGTCCGCGGCGGCCGCGAGCAGGTCATCGAGACCGGCATCCGCGCCGAGCACTGGCGCAAGAGCCGCGAGAACGGCGGGCAGCGACGCATACTGCACCAGGCAGCCACGGTTCCCACAGGGGCAGACCGCGCCGGTCGAGTCCGCCGACAGGTGGCCGATCTCGCCGCCGCCACCACGCGCGCCGCCGTGATGAAGGTTGCCGTCGACAAGTAATCCGGAGCCGATACCGGTGGACAGCCCGAGGTACAACACGTCGCGCGCGCCTCGGCCCGCGCCCCAGGTGAACTCGGCGACCGCCTCCAGGCGGGTGTTGTTGTCCACCAGCAGCGGTACGGCGAGATGCCGGCGGAACTCGGCCGCGACGTTCACCCCGGCCCACGCCTGGCCCGGTAGTGACGGACCGATCACGCCGGTCTGCAGATCAAGCGGCCCGGGGACGCCGATCGCGACACCGACCAGGCTGTCCCGATCGAGTCCCGCCCGGCCAAGCAAGTCGTCGAGCAGCGCGAGTCCGGCGGTGAGCCGCTCCTGCCACGGGGTATCGCGAGCGGCGGTCGCGCCTTCACTCGCGAGCGTCCGGCCGGACAGGTCGGTGAGATGGCACCACACCCGTTCGAGGGTGAAGTCCAGACCGGCCGCTGTTCCGGAGGCCGGGTTGGCCTGCAGGAAACCGCGGGCCCGGCCATCGACCTCGGATGCGTCGATGCCGGCCTGCGCCACCTGGTCGCCGACCACCTCGATCACCACGCCACCGGTGATCAGGTCGGCCACGATCGTGGACACGGTCGTCCGGGAGACGCCGCAGATCCGCGCCAGCTCGGCCCGGTGCAACGCCCCGTGCTCCATCAGCGCGGACAGCATCCGTTCGGAGTTGGTACGCCGCAGCGCCCGCAGTGATCCGGTCTCCTTCGCAGCCACGTGGACGAGTATCGGCGAATCGCCGTGCTGTCGTCAACAAAACTGACATTGTGTGTTCACACTCTTGACACAGACCGCGAAGTGCTCGAACAATTTCGCCCACAGTTCGGGCATCGGCCCCGGGCCCGGCGACCTGGATGACGACATGGACGCTGTGCGGAACGACCGTGCGCCGCTGGTGGTGGTCACCGGCGGGCTGGGGCGCGTCGCCACGGTGCTGCTGCCGTGGCTACGCAAGCACTACCGGCTCCGGCTGGTCGATCGGGCGACGCCGACCGCGCCGACCGACGAGGTGGTCCAAGCCGATATCGGTGATCCCGAGGCGGCGTACCGGGTGTTCGCGGGGGCGGACGCGGTCCTGCACCTGGCGGCGAACAGCAGCCCTTGGCAGACCTGGGACAGCGTGTACGCCGCCAACGTGCGGACGACCCAGGTTGTGCTCGAATCCGCCGCGGCCCACGGCGTACCGAAGCTGGTGCTGGCCAGCTCACTGCACGCATTGGGGGAGTACAACCGCCCGGCGCACTGGCCGGTCGATCCACGGCTTGACCCGCGCCCGTGCTGTCCGTACGGGCTCGGCAAGGTCGTGCTGGAGGTGCTGGGCCGGACGCATGCGGAACGCACCGGCGCATCCGTCACCTGTCTGCGGCTCGGCCTGACCGGCTGGGCGCCGACCGAACGGCGCTACCTCGGGCAGTGGCTGTCCGACGACGACGCCGGCCGCTTGGTGCTCGCGGCCTTGCAGACCGGCGAGCGGTACGGCGTGCACTTCGGCGTCTCCGCGAATACCCGAAACCACTGGGACATCACCTCGGCGCGGCACGAGCTCGGCTATCGCCCCGAGGACGACAGCGAAGCGCTGGCAGACCGGGCCGGGCCCTCCTCCGGCCCGGTCTGCCGGCTCTTCGATCCGGAAACTTCAGATTGAGAGGTTGGCCATGACCACTATGAACGCAGGGCTCTCCCGCCGCCGGTTCCTGGCGCTGAGCGGCGCGGCCGCCGGCGGCGCGCTCGCGGTCGGCTGCTCGCCCGCGTCCTCCACCAACACTCCAGCCGCCGTCGCCTCGGGCTCGGCCGCCAAGGGGACGGTGACCGTCATGTCCCAGTCGGGTGAGTTCGGCCCGAAGGAGGCCAAGGCGGCCGGGCAGGCGCTCGGCATCACCGTGAAGACGGTCGAGTACGACCTGACCAAGCTGACCGCGATGCTGGCCAGCGGCAACCCGCCGGACGTCGTCCGCGGCATGGGTGCAACGGACACGGCGTACCTCGCGGCCCGGCAGGTGGCCGAGGACCTCGATCCGTACTTCGCGAAGAGCACGCTGATCAAGGCCGACGACATCGACGCGGTGAACGACCTGTGGCGGTTCGACGGCCAGAAACAGGGATCGGGCCCGCGGTACGGGTTCGCGAAGGACTACTCGCAGGACGCCATGCTCTGGTACAACTCGGCGCTGTTCGACGCCGCGAAGGTGCCGCATCCGACCTCGGCCGAGCCGTTGTCGTTCGACGAACTGCTCGACCTCGGCAAGCGGCTGACGAAGCGGCAAGGAGCGAAGGTCAGTGCGTACGGCCTGAACGCGAACGGCTTGAGCGTGTTCATCACGCTCTGCGGGATGACTGCTTCGGCCGGTGGGAAGGTGCTCGCCGACGACCTCGCCTCGGTCGACCTGACCAGTCCGGAAGCGCTGCGCGCGATCACCTGGTACCTCGACTACGCCAAGGCCGGCATCGGCCCGACCGTGCTCAATCCCGACCCGAACGGCTGGGATGGCCCGACATTCCAGGCCGGGCGGATGGCGGTCGCGACCGACGGCTACTGGTTCGGCGGCCTGTTCGGCACCGATGCGAAGAACGCGAAACTCGCCCACCTGCTGCCGGCGCCGCAGTTCGGCACCGGGGCTCGGATCAGCCCCTGTTACGGCGCGACCGGCCTGTGGATGCCGAAGGCCGGCAAGAACAAGGACGCCGCCTGGGCGGTGATGGAGTGGTTCCTGGCCGGCGACCCCGCCAAGGCGCGGGCGACGGGCGGCTGGGGCATCCCGCCGTTGAAGTCGCTGCAGAAGCTGATGCCGCAGACCCAGCCCTTCCAGAAGGAGGCGTACCAGGTCCAGATGGCCGAGCAGAAGTACTTCTCGGTCATGACCTTCACACCGTACGTGCGATTGGACGCGATCGACGGCGTGATCGGCCGGGAGTTGCCCAAGGCAATCAAGGGAACCCTGTCGCCGGCCCAGTTCGCCGACAGCCTGAACACCCAGATCAACGCGCAGCTCGCCGATGGAAAGAAGCGGTTGCGGTGAGCTCGGCACTGACCGAGGTACGACGTCCCGTCCTGGAGCCCGCGGTTGAACGCGGCGCGGACCGCCGGAAGAAGCCGCCGAGTCTGCGGAAGGCCCGGACGTTCTACCTGTTCGTCGCGCCCTGGATCATCGGGTTCGTCGCGCTGACCGTGTTCCCGCTGGGCTATGCCTTCTGGCTCAGTCTGACCGACTCCGACGGGCTGTCGCCGAGGACGCACTTCGTCGGTTTCCAGAACTACGTGGACATCTTCCACGACCCGCTGACCCTGAGCTCACTCGGAAAGACCGGACTGTTCGCGCTGGTGACGGTGCCGCTCTCGATCTTCGCCGGGCTCCTGCTCGCGGTGATTCTGAACCAGCCACTCAAGGGTCGCGGGTTGTTCCGGGCGCTGATCTACCTGCCGGCAGTGGTCCCGCCGGTCGGGGCGGCGTTGACCTTCCGGCTGATCTTCGACCGGGACGCCGGCGCGGCGAACGGCGTACTGAGTGGGCTCGGGGCGAATCCGATCACCTGGCTGGTGGATCCGAATGTGCGCTACGTGCTGTACGCGCTGGTGCTGTGGGGTTGTGGCGGGTCGATGATCATTTCGCTGGCCGGGTTGCAGGACATTCCGCGTGAGCTGCTCGAGGCGGCTCAGGTGGACGGAGCGTCGTACTGGCAGTCCTTCAGCAGGATCACCGTGCCGTTGTTGTCGCCCGTGATCCTGTTCCAGGTGATCACCGGGGTGATCGGATCGCTGCAGTCGTTCGCGCCGTTGCTGCTGTCGTCGGGGTCGCTGAGCGGGGCCGGCACGGTTCCACAGGGCAACTACCTCTACATGATCCACGTCTTCGCGCAGTACTTCAGCGCCTCTCGCTTCGGGTACGCCTCGGCGATGTTGTGGCTGCTGTTCGCCGTGATCCTGCTCGTCACGCTGGTGATCATCAAGGTCAGCGCCCGGACCGTCTTCTACACCGTCGAGCCGGAGGGCAAGCGATGACCAGGACCAACCGCTGGGCGCTCTACATCGTGCTGCTCGCCGTCGTCCTGGTGATGCTCAGCCCGATCCTGTGGCTCGTGTCGACCTCGCTGAAGTCGCCGGCCGAGATGGCGTCGTTCCCGCCGACCTGGTGGCCGTCCGCGCCGCGGTTCGCGAACTTCACCGACGCGATCAGTCAGGTGAACTTCCTCGGTGCGACGCAGAACTCGCTCACCATCGCGTTCATCACCACGACGCTGACCACGCTGAGCTCGGCCTGGGTCGGGTTCGGGTTCGCCCGGCTGACGGCGCCCGGGAAGAAGCAGTTGTTCGTCGTCCTGCTGGCCACGATGATGCTGCCGGGGATCGTCACGCTCGTTCCGACGTACCTGATCTTCGCGAAGCTGCACATGGTCAACACGTACTGGCCCTGGGTGGCTTGGGGGCTCGGCGGCAGTGCGTTCCTGATCTTCCTGTTCCGGCAGTTCTTCGCCGGCATCCCGCGGGAGATGGAGGAGGCGGCGATCATCGACGGGTGCGGGTACGTCGGGATCTTCTGGCGGATCTTCCTGCCCCAGTCCTGGCCGGTGATCGCGGCCAGCGTGATCCTGTCCTTCACCAGCGCCTGGGGCGATTTCGTCGGCCCCGCCATGTTCCTCAGCCAGGACAGCACCACCCTGGCCGTCGCGATGGCCACCGGCTACGTCAACGACAAGGGCCTCCCGATGAACAACCTGGTCGCCGCCGGAGCCGTCATGTACGTCCTCCCGGTCCTGGTCCTCTTCATGTTCATGCAACGCCGCTTCGTCAGCGGCTTCTCCACCTCCGGAATCAAGTAATGCAACCGGCGTCCGTGGAGCACGGTGATGGACTTTCCGGGGCGGGCCGGCGGGCATTGCCACAACACGTCGTATGGGAGTTACGCCGTCTACGACGTCGACGAGGCGGCGCGTACCACCGCGGCTGCCTATCAGGGCCTGTGGATCCGGTCGCTCGATGCGATGTACCTTGCGACCGCGGACGCCGTACTGGGCGACGACCTGACCGCCTTGCCTGTTGCGAGTCCTGGGATGGCTTGAGGGGTCGGCGGTGATCCAGACCGGGTAGGAATTGGCGCGGCCGTGCAGGGTGACGACGAAGGTGCGCCGGTCGGTGTTGCCGCAGCCCTCGGCGCGGGCGGGTGGTGGACCTTCCGGTGAGCTGTTGACTCGCTGCGCGAACGCGGCGGCGGGCTTGGCGGCGAGCTGGGCTCAACCGGGTAGTAGTCGGTGCCGGTGAGCGGGCCGGCCGAGTCGAGGATGCGGCCGCGGAGTGCGTCGTCGTTGGTCAGCACGCTGATCTTCGTGCCGGCGACGAGGCGGGTCTCCTCGGTCCAGGCCCCGTCGTAGCTGGCGAACGTCGTACAGGGCGCGGGACCGGAGATGTACTGCGTCCAGGACGCGGGGACCTGGACTTGTGCGGCCTTGTCCGACTCCCAGCGCCAGCCAGGCGCGACCTGTGGGTCGCTCCGGAGCTTGGTGGTGAGTGAGTGGGTTGCGGTGATTGCGGTCGCGACCGCGGCGCAGGCCAGAACGACGGCCACGATGGCGCGGCCGGTACGGCGGCGGCGCAGGCGACGGTGGACGCCGGACAGCAGGTGTTCGTCCGACGGCGCCTCTGCCGCATGCATCGCCAGGCTCGCCGCAATCAGTTCCTCGGTTGCTTCCATCCGGCACCTCCCACCCTATTCACGCTGGTGGAGCGCCGGACGTTGCAGACGTCAGTCGGTCTCGGGGATCGCGGGGGTCGGGAGGGCGAGCTTCTCGTCGGGCTTGGCTCTCAGGACGTCCTCGACATAGGAGCGCGCGGCCTCCATGGTGTCGATCTCGTGGCCGGCTTGTTCGGAGAGGAACCAGCGGTGCTCCAGCACCTCGTGGAACACCTCGGCGGGCTCGAGCTTGCGCTTCAGGTCGCGCGGGACCGTGCGGACGACGGCTTCGAAGACCTCGGTCAGCCACTGGTGGGCGACGATCTCCTCGTCCTCGTTCTGCTGGTCGGTGGCGGCGGCGAACGAGTCCAGGTCGTTCAGCAGCCGGCGGGCCTGGTTCTCCTCGACGTCGAGACCGGTGAGTCGGAGCAGCCGGCGGGAGTGGTGGCCGGCGTCCACGACCTTCGGCTGGATCCGGACCTGGCTGCCGTCCCAGTCGGTGATGATGTCGATCTCGGCGACGTCGAAGCCGAGCTCGTTCAGCCGCCGGATCCGCGAATCCAGCCGGTGCATCTCGTCGGTGGCGAACTCCTCGGGGGCGGTCAGCTCGGCCCACAGAGCGTCGTACCGGTCGTTGATCGACTGGACGGTCTCCTGCGGGTCGATGTCCGGGTCGAGCAGTCCGCCCTCCTGCAGGTCGAGCAGCTCGCCGAACAGGTTGATCTCCGCGGTGTAGAGGTCGTGCGCGCGCTGCCCGTCGGAGATGTCCTGGTGTAGCTCGCCGGTCTCGGCATCCACCAGGTACGCCGCGAACGCGCCGGCGTCCCGGCGGAACAGGGTGTTGGACAGCGAGCAGTCGCCCCAGAAGAACCCGAGCAGATGCAGCCGCACGATCAGCGCGACCAGGGCGTCGATCAGCCGGTTGACCGTGTCGGGTCGCAGCGTGCTGGAGAACAGCGCGCGGTAGGGCAGCGAGAACTGCAGGTGCCGGGTGATCAGGATCGAGTCGATCGGCTCGCCGTTGCGATCCACCCGGTCGGTGATCACGCCGACCGGCTCGACCGAGGGCGACTCCAGCCGTTCCAGGTCGCGCAGCAGCCGGTACTCGTGCATGGCGAGGTGCTCGAGCACCTCCTTGATCGCATAAACAGTGCCGTTGACCCGGACGAACCGGACCACGTGCCGCGAGATACCGCGCGGCAGGGCGACCAGCTGGTCCTCGGGCCAGTCCTCCAGCGGCACATCCCACGGAAGCGACAGCAGACCGGTGTCCGGGCGGGTGGCGACGAATCGGGGCACGGGTCCCAGTCTGTCAGCAAGCTGACCTCGCAGGCAGTGGATCCGGTCCGCGAAACGTCGGACGCAAATGCTTGCAAATTCTTGCGTGAACAGGCGTAGAGTTTGCGTCATGACGCGACGACTTGCTGAGGTGGCCAAGAAGGTCGGGGTCAGTGAGGCCACGGTCAGCCGGGTGCTGAACGGCAAGCCCGGGGTGTCCGAGGCGACCCGCGAGGCGGTGCTCACCGCGCTCGACGTGCTCGGGTACGAGCGTCCCACGCAGCTGCGCGGTGATCGGGCCAGGCTCGTCGGGCTGGTGCTGCCGGAGTTGCAGAACCCGATCTTCCCCGCGTTCGCCGAGGTCGTCGGCGGCGCGCTGGCGCAGCAAGGTTTCACGTCCTTGCTCTGCACCCGGACGGTCGGTGGGGTGTCCGAGGCTGACTATGTGGATCTGCTCCTGCAGCAGCAGGTGTCCGGGGTGGTGTTTGCCGGCGGGTTCTACGCCCAGGCGGACGCGCCGCACGCGCACTACGAGCTGATCAAGGAGCGCAAGCTGCCGACCGTGCTGGTCAACGCGGCCGTCGACCACCTCGGCTTCCCACAGGTCTCGTCGGACGACGTCGTCGCCGCGGAGATGGCGATCGGGCACCTGCGCGCGCTCGGGCACCGCCGGATCGGGATGGTGCTCGGCCCGCGTGACCACATCCCGTCGCGGCGGAAGCTGGACGCGTTCCTCGCCGCGGAGGAGGCGGATCCGGAGCTGGTCGAGCACACGATGTTCTCGCTCGAGGGCGGGCACGCGGCCGCGACCCGGTTGGTGAACAACGGCGTCACCGGCATCGTCTGCGCCAGCGACATCCTCGCCCTCGGCGCCATCCGCGCGGTCCGCCGGGCCGGCCTGACCGTCCCCGACGAGGTCTCGGTGATCGGGTACGACGACTCCGCGATGATGAACTGCACCGACCCGCCCCTCACCACCGTCCGCCAGCCCATCGACGCCATGGGCCGAGCTGCCGTGGAAATGCTGGTCGCCCTGATCGAGCGAGCCGCCGTCCCCGCCGACGAACTCCTCTTCGAACCCGAACTGGTGGTCCGGGCGTCCACCGCGCGCGCCCGCATCTGACCCACTCCACCCGCAGCCGCTGACCGCTCGTCGGTCGGCGGCTGCTGTCGTCTGCGTACGTACGGGCAACCTTCCCAGGTGAAGTCACGATTTTGCAATATTTAATCCCACTATTGCGCCAGACTGTCGAGTTGCCTACGGTGTGCGCAAGATCGAGGGAGAGGGTGGATCGATGAGGACAACGCGCCGCGGGCTCAGCCTGGTGTTGGCGGTAGGACTCGGGCTGGTGGCCGCGTCCTGCGGATCGGGGGAGGAGAAGAAACCGGCCGCCGAGGGCTCAGCGGACGGGCCGGTGACGATCACGGTCGGCTGCCAGCCGCCGAAGAGCAACCCGAAGGAACGCACGGCCTGGGACGCGGATGTGGCGGCTTTCGAGAAGCTGCACCCGAACATCACCATCCAGAGCAAGGACGCGTTCCCCTGCATCAACCCGGACACCTTCCAGGCGAAGCTGGCCGGCGGGACTCAGGAGGACGTCTTCTACGTCTACTACACCGACGTCCAGAAGATCATCAAGGCCAAGCAGGCCGCGGACATCAGCCAGTACGTCGGCAGTGTGAAGGCGGTCAAGGATCTGCGGCCCGACGTGATGGGCGTGTTCAAGGACGGCGACAAGAGCTACGGCCTGCCGCGGAACAACTACAACATGGGCCTGGTCTACAACCGCAAGCTGTTCACGCAGGCCGGCCTGAACCCGGACAGCCCGCCGAAGACCTGGTCCGAAGTGCAGGAAGCTGCGAAGAAGATCGCCGGGCTCGGTGCGGGGTACGTCGGCTATGGCGAGTACTCGGCCGGGAACACCGGCGGCTGGCACTTCGCCGCGTCGCTGTATGCCCGTGGCGGCTCGATGGTCAGCGATGACGGCAAGACCGCCGCGTTCAACAGCGACGAGGGCAAGGCGGTCCTGGAGAACCTGAAGAAGATGCGCTGGGACGACAACTCGATGGGCAGCAAGCAGCTCCTCCAGTGGGAGGACCTGATGCGGATGATGGGTTCCGGCAAGCTCGGCATGATGATCGGTGCGCCGGATGTCGTGCAGTCGGTGAACAACGACTTCCAGGGCAAGTTCGAGGACTACGGCGTCACCGCCGTACCGGAGTCCGACGGGAAGGCGTCGCTGAGTGGTGGCGACGGCTACATGTTCAACCCGAAGGCGACGCCGGAGAAGATCAAGGCCGGTCTGCTGTGGCTGGAGTTCCATGAGCTGACGCCGGGCCAGGGGCAGTTCAACTACGAACGGTCCAAGGAGCAGGGCCGGCCGGTCGGGCTGCCGATCCCGGACCTGTACGGCGACTCCGCGCCGGGCAAGGAGATCGTTGCCCTGCGCAAGCAGTACGCGACGGTCCCGGTCGACCACTTCACGCCGTACGTCGAGGCGCAGTCGAGCATCACCAACAAGCTCGAACCACCGAAGGCGCAGGAACTGTACGCCGTCCTCGACGTGGCGATGTCCGCAGTCCTCACCCGCAAGGACGCCGACATCAACAAACTGCTATCCGACGCCGAGAGCAAGGCCAACAAGATCCTGGCAAAGAACACCTAAATGACTGTTACCGAGGAGCAGGTCCGTCGTCCCCGCGCGTTGGGGACGACGGATCGGCAATCACCAGACGACCATGGCGCACTACGACGGGCGCTGGGGCGCAACCTCACCGCCTACGGATTCTTGTGCGGGGCTTTGATCTGTTTTGCGTTGTTTTCCTGGTATCCGATGGTTCGTGAGGTGGTGCTGAGTTTTCAGCAGAACAACTTCGTGGATCCGGGGAAGTGGGTCGGGTTCGACAACTTCCGGACGGTGATCGAGGATCCGGCGTTCCGGTCGGCGTGGTTGAACACCGCGGTGTTCAGTGGGCTCGCGCTGGTGATCGGGTATGCGGTCCCGTTCGTGCTGGCCGTCGTACTCAACGAGCTCAGACACGCGAAGGCGTACCTGCGGTTCGTCGTCTATCTGCCGGTGATGCTGCCGCCCGCGGTCGCCGTGCTGCTGTTCAAGTGGTTCTACGACCCCGGCGCGGGCCTGTTCAACCAGGTGCTCGACGTCTTCCACCTTGCGCCGCTGAGCTGGCTGGACTCCACGAGTACGGCGCTCGTCAGCCTCGTACTCGTGTCCACCTGGATGAACCTCGGCACCGGCACGCTGATCTACCTGGCCGCGCTGCAGAGCATCCCCGGTGATCTGTACGAGTCCGCCGAGCTGGACGGAGCGGGTCTGCTGAAAAGGGTCTGGCACGTGACGGTCCCACAGACCAAGCTGATCCTGCTGGTGATGCTGCTCCTGCAGGTCGTCGCGACCATGCAGGTGTTCATCGAGCCGTACCTGCTGACCGGCGGCGGCCCGGAGAACGCGACGGTCACGGTCGCCTACCTGATGTACCAGTACGCCTTCAACTTCGGCGACTTCGGCGGCGGCAGCGCGCTCGGCCTGATGCTGATGATCGTGCTGCTGGTGTTCTCCACGATCTACCTGCGCGTGTCGCGTGAGGAGGACGCCCGATGAGGACCCTGGTCTCACCCCTCGCGCTCCGGACACCGCACGGCCGGGTCATCTATTGGGCGGTCCTGGCCGTCGTGGTCATCGGGTTCACCGGAGCCTTCGTGTTCCCGCTGTACTGGATGGTGACCGGCGCGCTGAAGTCACCCGACGAGCTGGCGCAGATCCCGCCCAGCTTCTTCCCGAAGGACTACGACTTCGGTGTCTACAAGGAAGCCTGGGACCAATTACAACTGGGTATCTTCCTGAAGAACACGGCCCTGTACGCCGGTGGCGCGTGGCTGTTCACCCTCGCCGTCGACGTGACCGCGGCGTACGCGTTGTCCAAACTCCGGCCGTTCTTCGGCAAGCTGATCCTCGGCGCGATGCTGGCGACGCTGATGATTCCGCCGATGGTTCTGCTGCTGCCGACGTACCTGGTCGCGAAGGATCTGCCGATCTTTCATCTCGACCTGCTGAACACCCCGTGGGCGATCTGGTTACCGGCGGCAGCGAACGGGTTCTTCGTCTTCCTGCTCAAGCGGTTCTTCGACTCGATCCCGCGGGAACTGCTGGAGGCCGCGGAGATCGACGGTGCCTCGCCCGGCAGGATCCTCTGGTCGATCGTGCTGCCGGTGTCGCGGCCGATCCTCGGTGTGGTGTCGATCCTGTCCGTGGTGACGGTGTGGAAGGACTTCGTCTGGCCGCTGCTGGTGCTGCCGGAGACGGACAAGATGTCGATCAGTGTCGGCATCGCGTCGCTGTCCGCGCAGATGCCGCAGAACGTGCTGATCGCATCACTCGTCATCGCCAGCCTCCCCACAATCCTCGTGTTCTTCGTGTTCCAGCGGAGCATCATGGCCGGGCTCACCGCTGGAAGCCTCAAAGGATAAAGACGAAACAACCGCCCCTCGCTCCGCTCGGGGCGGGAAGGAGAGGCGGGTCTCACCGCTGGAAGCCTGAAAGGTTAAGGAGATTTGATGGCCGACGAATGGTGGCGTGGAGCCGCGATCTACCAGGTGTACCTGCGGAGCTTCGCCGACGGCGACGGTGACGGGATCGGCGACCTGGCCGGGCTCTGCCAGAAGCTGCCGTACCTGGCCGAGCTCGGCGTGGACGCGATCTGGCTGAACCCGTGGTACCCGTCCCCGATGGCCGACGGCGGGTACGACGTCGCCGACTACCGCGCGATCGACCCGGCGTTCGGCACCCTGGCCGAGGCCGAGGCGTACATCGCGGAGGCGCACGCGCTGAACATCCGCACGATCATCGACATCGTCCCGAACCACGGGTCCGACCAGCAGGACTGGTTCGTCCAGGCGTTGCGGGCCGGCCCGGGCTCACCCGAACGCGAGCGGTTCCTGTTCCGGCCAGGCCGTGATGACCGGGCGCCGAACGACTGGCAGTCGATCTTCAACGGTCCCGCCTGGACGCAGGTCGAGGACGGTGAGTGGTACCTGCACCTGTTCGCACCCGAGCAGCCGGACTTCAACTGGCGCAACCCCGAGGTGGTCGAGGAGTTCCACGCGATCCTGCGGTTCTGGCTGGACCGTGGCGTCGACGGGATCCGGATCGACAGTGCCGCCGTACTGTTCAAGGACCTGGACAGCGTCGAGGAGTCGTACACCGACCACGACGAGGTGCACGAGGTGTACCGCGGCTGGCGGCGGATCACCGGCGAGTACGCCGACCGGTTCCTGGTCGGCGAGATGTGGATGCCGGACCAGGAACGGTTCGCCCTGTACTTGCGGCCGGACGAGATGCAGACCGCGTTCAACTTCGACTTCCTGTCCCGCCCGTGGGACGCCGACGAGCTGAAGGCCTCCATCGACCTGACGCTGTCGACCCACGTCCCGATCGGTGCACCGGCGACCTGGGTGCTGTCGAACCACGACGTCACCCGCCCGGTGACGAAGTACGGCCGGGCGGACACGTCGTTCTCGCATCAGGACCGCAAGCACGGGATGCGTACCGACCTGGTCCTCGGCGAACGGCGTGCGCGCGCGGCTGCCCTGCTCGCCATGGCGCTGCCTGGCGGCCTGTACGTGTACCAGGGCGAGGAGCTCGGGCTGCCGGAAGTCGAAGACCTTCCCGACGAGCTGCTGCAGGACCCGATCTTCACGCGGTCCGGCGGAACCGATCGCGGACGTGATGGTTGCCGAGTCCCCCTACCGTGGTCCGGCAAGGAGCCACCTTTCGGCTTCAACACAGGCACCGGTACGCCGTGGCTCCCGCAACCCGCCGACTGGAAGAACCTGACCGTCGAGTCCCAGCAGCACGACCAGAACTCGATGCTCACGCTCTACCGCACCGGACTCCACCTGCGCCGCAGCTACCTTGGTGACGGAACGCTCACCTGGCTCGACACACAGCCCGGAGTACTCGCGTTCAGCCGCGAGAGCCTGATCTCGGTGACGAACCTGACCTCCGAGCCGATCGATCTCCCACCGCACCAGGAACTGCTGCTGGCCAGCGTCCCGTTGGAGGACGGGAGGCTGGCCGGCGACAGTACGGCGTGGATCAGGTAAGTGGCCGGAAGCGGCGTAGGCGGAGGCTGTTCGAGACTACGAAGACCGAACTGAAGGCCATCGCGGCCCCGGCGAGCATCGGGTTGAGGAGCCCGGCCGCGGCCAGCGGTAGGGCGGCCACGTTGTAGGCGAAGGCCCAGAACAGGTTGCCCTTGATGGTCCGCAGTGTCCGGCGGGACAGGCGAATGGCGTCGGCCGTGGCCCGGAGGTCGCCGCGGACCAGGGTGAGGTCGCTGGCCTCGATCGCCACGTCGGTGCCGGTGCCCATGCTCAGGCCGAGGTCGGCCTGGGCCAGCGCAGCCGCGTCGTTGACGCCGTCGCCGACCATGGCGACCACGCGACCCTCGTCCTGCAGCTTCTTCACCGCGTCGACCTTGCCGGCCGGCAGGACCTCGGCGATCACCTCGTCGATGCCCACCTCGCCGGCCACCTTCAACGCCACCGCCTCGTTGTCACCCGTCAGCAGGACCGGTCGCAGACCCAGCGACTTCAACTGAGCGATCGCCTGCGACGACGTCGGCTTGACGGTGTCCGCGACGACCAGCACGGCCCGCGCCATCCCGTCCCAGCCGACGGCGACCGCCGTACTGCCCTCGGCCTCCGCGTGCTCCTTGGCGTGCGCGAGGTCCTCCGGCAGGTACTGGCTCCACTCCTCCAGCAGCCGCGTGCGGCCGACCAGTACGGCGTGCCCGTCGACGATGCCCTGCACACCAAGGCCTTCGACGTTCCCGAAGTCCTCGACCTCGGGCAGTTTGCCGACCTCGGCCGTGGCGCCGCGAGCGATCGCCTGCGCGATCGGGTGCTCACTAGAGTGCTCCAGCGCCCCGGCCAACCGCAGTACGTCGGCCCGCTGCTGCCCGGGAGCCAGCAGTACGTCGACCAGCTCCATCCGGCCCGTGGTCACGGTGCCCGTCTTGTCCAGTACGACGGTGTCGACCCGGCGCGTGGACTCGAGCACCTCCGGCCCCTTGATCAGGATGCCCAGCTGCGCACCCCGGCCGGTGCCGACCATCAACGCGGTCGGCGTGGCCAGCCCGAGCGCACACGGGCAGGCGATGATCAGTACGGCGACCGCCGCGGTGAATGCGACCTCGACCGGTGAACCGTTGCCGAGCCAGAAGCCCAGCGTGGCCAGCCCGAGGCCGATCACGATCGGCACGAAGAACCCGGACACCTTGTCCGCCAGCCGCTGCACCTCGGCCTTGCCGTTCTGCGCGTCCTCGACCAGCCGGGCCATCTGCGCCAGCTGCGTGTCCGCGCCGATCCGAGTGGCCCGGACGACGAGGCGCCCGCCGGCGTTGACGGTCGCGCCGACGACCGCGTCGCCTGGTCCGACCTCGACCGGCACGGACTCGCCGGTCAGCATCGAGGCGTCGACCGCGCTGCTGCCCGTCACGATCACCCCGTCGGTCGCGATCTTCTCGCCCGGGCGGACCACGAACTCGTCACCCACGACCAGTTGGTCCGCCGGGATCCGAGTCTCCGACGCATTGCGGAGTACGGCGACATCCTTCGCGCCCAGCTCCAGCAGGGCGCGCAACGCGGCCCCTGACCGGCGCTTGGCGCGGGCTTCGAAGTAGCGCCCGGCCAGGATGAACGTGGTCACGGCGGTCGCGACCTCGAGGTAGATCTCCTCCGCGCCGGTGCCGCGGGACGGAATGAGGGTGAACGGCATCTTCATGCCGGGCTCACCCGCGCCGCCGAGGAACAACGCGTACAGCGACCAGAGGAACGAGCTCACCACGCCCAGCGAGATCAGGGTGTCCATCGTCGTGGCGGCGTGCCGCAGGTTCGTCCAGGCGGCCTTGTGGAACGGCCAGGCCGCCCACGTCACCACCGGGAAGGCGAGCGTCAGCGACGCCCACTGCCAGAAGTCGAACTGCAGTGCCGGGATCATCCCGAACGCGACCACCGGCACGGTCAGCACGATGCTCGCGATGAGGCGGTCCCGCAGCGGCTTCAGCTCGTCAGGCTCGTCATCCGAACGCTCGACGGCCGGTGCCGGCAGGCTCGCGGTGTAGCCGGTCTTCTCGACGGTGGCGACCAGGTCGTCGGTGCTGATCCCGTCCGCGTACGTCACCTTCGCCTTCTCGGTGGCGTAGTTGACGGTCGCCGTGACGCCGTCCATCCGGTTCAGCTTCTTCTCCACCCGAGCCGCGCACGAGGCGCACGTCATACCCCCGATGATGAGCTCAACGGACTGCCCGGTCTGTGTGTTGGTCATGGGACCTCCCGGCCTGGACTGAGGAGTGCAGGGAGCGAAGCGACTGGAGCGACGAGGGAAGGCCGGGAGTCAAAGCCCCATGACCCTGCCGGTGCCGAAGGCCCGGCCAAAAGCACAGTCATGACGGAACCTCTACGGTGAACTCGGCGGTGTGGACCGCACCTGCGTGCTGGAAGTCCAGGTACAGCCGGTACGTCCCGGCGGTGGGGAAGGTGGTCCCGAAGGTGATCGCCGGGCCGCCGTTCATGCCTGGGTCCGCGTGCTGGGCGGGGTGATTGTGCAGGTAGGCGAGGTCCCCGCCACGGAGCGAGACCAAGTGGCCGAAGGCGCCGAGGTAGGGCTGTAGGTCGGTGACTGGTGTGCCGCCGCGGCTGATCTGGAACGTCAGCTCGGATTCCCTCCCCGCCACCGGACTGCCTTGGAGCGTCACGTCGTACCCGTGGACGCTGTAGGTGCTCGCCGGCTTGGCCAGCGGGACCGGGGTGTAGGAGCCGGAGACGTTCACGTCGGTGCCGAGCGTGAGTTTCCGGTCCTGGCCGGCCGCCTGGAAGTCGGCGTACAGGCGCCAGGTCCCGCCGGAGGTGAAGGTGAGCGGGATGCTCCAGGCCCCGGTCGCGTCCATCCTCGGATGCACGTGGTGGAAGCCGGACAGGTCACGCCGGACCACGATCAGGTGCAGGTCCTTCTCGTGGGTCTTGGTGTACTGCGTGACCGGCTTGCCGTCGGGTCCTTGGATCGTGAAGCGCAGTTGGGTCTTCGCGCCGGACTGGAAGGATGTGGTCGCCGGGGTGAACGTGTACTCGGCGTCGGAGACCGCGAGCCCGGGCAGTTGCCCGCCCTCGTCATGCTCGGCTTGCTCCATGCCGCCCATCTCTTCTCCGTGGGCAGCAGGGGTGCTGGACGCGGTGTCGGCCGCCGCGATCGGGTCGACCGCGGAGCCGATCGCGAACGCCGCCCCGAAGGCGAGCACGAGCGCACCGGCGAACGCGCCGAGCCGGAGCGCGGCGGCCCGGTTCACGACGCGGCCAGTTCGTAGCCCGCCTCGTCGACGGCTTCGCGAACGGCGGCCTCGTCGAGAGCGGACTCACTGGTCACGTGGACGGCGGAGGTGCCGCCGGCGTTCAGGTCGATGCTGACCTGCTGGACACCGGTCAGCTTGCCGATCTCCTCGGTCACGGCCGCGGCGCAGTGCCCGCAGGTCATCCCGGTGACGGAGTAGGTCGTGGTGGTCATATCAGCTCCTGAAGAACACGCCGCCCTCGGCGGCGGTGGGGGATGGATGTTTTCAGCTGCGAACCAGGCGGGCGATCGCGTCGGAGGCCTCGCGAACCTTCTCCTCGGCCTCGGCGCCACCCTTCTGCGCGGCCTCGACCACGCAGTGCGAGAGGTGCTCGTCGAGCAGCTCCAGCGAGAACGACTGCAGTGCCTTGGTGGCGGCCGACACCTGGGTCAGGATGTCGATGCAGTACTTGTCCTCCTCGACCATCCGCTGCAGGCCGCGGATCTGGCCCTCGATCCGCCGCAGCCGCTTCAGGTGGCTGGTCTTCTCGGCGGTGTACCCGTGCACATGGGCGTCGGCGTCGGTCATCTCTCGCTCCTCTGGCTACCCCTCGGGGGTATGTCGACAGCACGAAAGTACCCCCTATGGGTATCCAGCGCAAGTCCTGCGCGGATACCCATAGGGGGTACTTGGTTCAGTGGGGTCAGAGCCCGAGGTCGGTGAGCCCCGGGTGGTCGTCGGGACGTGGGCCTGACGCCCAGTGGAACAGCCGCTCGGACTCGGCGATTGCCTGGTCGTTGATGCTGGCCCGCCGGATCCGCATCAGCCCGTTCTCGTCGAACTCCCAGTTCTCGTTACCGTGTGAGCGGTACCACTGGCCGGCCGCGTCGTGGCACTCGTAGACGAACCGCACCGCGATCCGGTTGCCGGTGAACGCCCACAGCTCCTTGATCAACCGGTAGTCCAGCTCGCGGCGCCATTTCTGGGTCAGGAACGCGACGACCTCGGCCCGGCCGTTGACGAAGACGTCCCGGTTCCGCCAGGCGGTGTCCGGCGTGTAGGCGAGCGAGACGGCCTCCGGGTCCTGCTTGTTCCACGCGTTCTCCGCGGCGCGGACCTTCTGGATCGCCGTCTCCTCGGTGAACGGGGGCAGCGGGGGGCGAGCGTTCACGACCAGCTCCTTCGGTTGACAGTATCCATTCAATATTGGACCAGACTGGGGAGACATGCACTCGCCCAACAAACCTGTCACTCTGTGCGTCTGCTCACTGACGAGAGGGGGTGCGGGATGCCGGAAGCGGCGATCAGTACGCGCGGACTGCGCAAGACGTACCGGACCCGCCGGGGCCGGAAGGTGGTGGCGGTCCAAGGGCTCGACCTGGAGGTGCCGGCCGGGGGAGTGCACGGCTTCCTCGGGCCGAACGGGTCCGGCAAGACCACCTCGATCCGGATGCTGCTCGGGCTGATCCGCGCCGACGCCGGGACGATGACGGTGTTCGGGAAGCCGGTGCCGGCCCAGTTGCCGGAGGTCGTCGGCCGGGTCGGTGCGATCGTCGAGTCACCGAAGTTCTTCCCGGCCTTCACCGGCCGGAAGAACCTGGAGCTGCTGGCCGCGGCGATCGGCACGCCGCGCACGCGGGTCGGTGAGGTGCTCGAGCAGACGTCGCTCGGTGACCGCGGCAAGGACCGGTACCGCGGGTACTCGCTCGGGATGAAGCAGCGGCTGGCGATCGCGGCCACGCTGCTGAAGGAGCCGGACCTGCTGATCTTCGACGAGCCGACGAACGGCCTCGACCCGGCCGGTATCCGGGAGATCCGCGAGACCATGCGGGCGCTCGGCGACCAGGGCAAGACCGTGCTGGTCAGCAGCCACATCCTGGCCGAGGTCGAGCAGGTCGCCGACACCGTCTCGATCATCGGCCACGGCCGGCTGCTCGCGTCCGGCACCGTCGCCGAGGTGATCGGCGGCGGTACGGCGACCACCGTCAAGGTTGCCGTGGACAACCACGAGGCCGCGACCCGGATCCTGGCCGCGGCCGGGATGACGGTGCGCGCCGACGGCAACTACCTGCTCGTCGACGGCGCGGCGCACCCCGCCGACGTCACTCGCCGCCTCGCCCACCAGGAGCTGTACGTGTCCGAGCTGGTCCCGGTCCGGGCCGACCTCGAGTCGGTGTTCCTCGAGCTGACCGAAGGCGAGGGATTGTGATGCTCCGCCTGACCGGCGTCGAGCTGCGGCGGCTGACCTCCCGCCGGCTGACCGTGATCGGCGTCGTCGGGGTGCTGCTGATCATCGCGTTCCTGCTGTTCGCCACCTGGCTCGACGCGCGGCCGCAGTCCGCGCTCGACCAGGCGGGGGCGCAGCGGCAGTACGAGTTCGCGCACAAGGACTGGGTCGAGCACGCCGCCGAGAGCAAGAAGATGTGCGAGGCGGACTACCAGAACCAGCCCGATCCGAAGCCGAAGATCGAGGACATGTGCGCCTATCCGGAGCCGAAGCTCGAGGACTACGGCAAACCGCCGACGGTATTCGCCCAGCTGATGCCGGAGCTGCTGCTCGGGTCGTCGTACCTGCTCGTCTTCGCGGCGTTCCTGATCGGGGCGAGTTTCGTCGGGGCCGAGTTCAGTACCGGCGCGATCGGCAACTGGCTGACGTTCGAACCGCGTCGGCTCCGGGTCTACGGCAGCAAGCTGCTCGCCGCCGCCATCGGGTTCGTGCCGGTCGGGGCAGGTGTCCTCGCGATCCTGATGCTCGGCACGTATCTGATCGTCGCTCAGCTCGGTGACACCTCCACCACCACCAGCAAGGTCTGGGGTGATCTCGTCGCGACGGGTGGCCGGGCCGTGGTCGTGACGGCCCTGGGCGCCGCGATCGGTGGCATCACCGGGCTACTGCTGCGGCACACAGCGGCCGCGATCGGGGTGGTGATGGGGTACCTGGTCCTGATCGAAGGGGTCTTCGGCAGTTTCCTCAACCAGGCGCAGCCGTGGCTGATCAAGCTGAACTTCGACGCGTTCGTCCGGCACGACGCGACGTACTACCTGAATCAGTGCAAGACCGGCAGCGACGGCAGCTACGTGTGCGAGAGCATCGAGAAGACGCTGTCGTTCGAGCACGGCGCTTGGTACCTGAGTGCGCTGACGGTCGCCCTGGTCCTACTCGGCGCTGGGGTGTTCCAGCGCCGGGACATCAACTCCTGACGCGTCGCCGCCGCCATCCGAGCAGCACGAGCCCGAGCGTGATCGCGGCGGCGGCCGCGCCGATCGCCAGGCCGCGGCGCAGGCCGGGCGGCATGTAGGTGCAGTTGATCCGGTCCTCGTTACCGGTCAGCGGTACCGCGACCAGGCCTCCGTAGTTCCGCGGAGTCTGGGCCTTCCCGTCCCCGGCCGAGCATTTCCAACCTGCAACCTTCGGTACGGCGACCACGGCGACCCCCCTGCTGCCGGGCGGTAGCGTCGCGCTGATCGAGTGACCGCCGGCCTTCACGTCTGTCGCCCCGCTCGCCCGCAGTCGCCGCACGGCCCTCGCGAGCGCTTGTTGATCAAGGCAACCGATCGCGCCGGTCGGCTCGATGCGCTGCGGCTCCTCGTTGAACGCGATCTCGATCTGCACGAACCCGGACTTCGGCACGGTGCCCAGCTGGATCATCGCGCTGCTCGTGTTGATCCCTGGCCGGCGGGTCGCGGACAGCTCGTGCCACTGGCCATCGGCCAACCGCGCCCGGCCGCCCACGCGGGGCGTGTAGAGGACGGCCGTCGTACCCGTTGTGCACTGTGCGACCAGCTTCACGTCACCGTTGGTGAGCCTCTTGCCCTTGTACTCCGGGACCTCGTACACCGTTGAGCCGAGCAGCCGCTCCTGCGCGACGTACGCGTTCGAGGAGGCCGTCGCGCCGAGTCGCCGGCGGACCGTGACCAGCTGCGGGACCTCGGACCGGGTGATGTGCGGGCCGTCCTTCCCGAGCTGCAGCTTGGCCCCGATCGAGAAGATCGCGTCGGTCACCGGGTTGTCGAGGTCGTGCGACGCGCGGCCGTAGCCGGACCAGCCGAAGCCGAGACCGGTCAGCGTCTGGTTGAGCGAGTACGGCAGCAGGCTGCTGTAGAGGCCGGCGCCCTGCCCGCCGAGAAGCAGCGGATCGTTCGGCGTCCCCGACGTTCCCGGGTCGGCCCGGTAGTTCGGCCAGTTGCTGGCATCCAGGATCGTGGCGCGTCGCTGGGCCTGCGCGTCGTCCCACGCCGTCGCCGACGCGCCGAGCACCTTCGACCGCTGCTCGTCGGTGATCACCGCGGTCCACGTGGTCTCCACCGCGACGACGACCATCAGGATCGCGAACGCGGCTGCCACCGGCCACTTCGTACGTCGCACCGCGGGAGCTCGGCGGATCACCCAAATGGCGCCGAACACAACCACCGTCACGGCGCCGGAGGCGATCAGCACGGTCAACGCGTGCTGGGTCAGCAGCGGACTGCCGTCGGACAGCCAGGCGATCACGGCCAGCAGCACGCCGCCGCCCAACAACTCGATCGGCCCCGGCAGGCGATAGGCGACCGCCAGCCAGGCGAGCACAATGATGACGCCACACAGCAGGAAGGCCTCGCGGTACTGACTGCCGTTCGGGGTGTCGAAGCCGTGCCACAACTCCTGCGTCGGCGGCCAGCGGAACGACAGCGTCAGCAGGACGGTCGTCACCACCCAGACAGCCTTGGTCCGCCAGGGGACGAAGCGGTTGAAGGGCATCGTCAGGGCGAGCAGGAGCGCGACGGTTCCGACGTACAGGCTCGCGGTCCGGCCGACGCCCTCGGACAGCGGGAGCAGGCGGGACAGGAACAGGTCGAGCGGCGACGGCTGGAAGACACCTGCCGGCGACGGCGTCGCGGCGTCGTTGGCGGTGAGGACCGGTAGCAGGACGGGCGCGGCCAACGCCATGCCGAGCACGAACGAGATACCGTGACGCAGCACCGCCCGCAGTCCCAGCATCCAGCCGAGGTCGCTGGTCAGCAGTCGAGCGAGCAGATACAGTCCAGCCGCGATCGTTGCCATGTAGGCGGTGTAGAAGTTGGACAGCCAGAAGACCGCGACCACCAGCACACTGAGCAGCCTGTTGGTCCGGCGTAGTGACCACTCGGCCACCAGGAAGAACATCGGCAGCGCGATCAGGCCGTCCAGCCACATCGGCACGTACCCGGCGTCGTCGATCGCCCAGCCGCAGACGCCGTACGACGCACCGAGCATCGCTGCAACCCAGCGGGGGCCTGGATGCATCTTGATCAGTAGGACCGCCATCGCGGCGGCGGCGAGGCTCAGTTTGAGGACGGTGATGACGTAGACGGCCAGATCGATCTGGTCGCGCGGGAAGAGACCCACCAGCAGGGACAATGGGCTGCCGAGGACGACCCCGAAGTCGCCCAGGAAGCCGACGCCGAACGCGCTCTGCCAGTTGAACAGCAGGTCGCCCTGGGCGCGGCCGTGCAGGATGTCCCACAGATGGGCGAAGAAAGGGATGTACTGCGTGCCAAGATCGTTGGTACTGCGAGACAGTGAGCCGAAGGGATAGGTGCCGCGGATGATTCCGGAGGCGGTGAACACCGCCGCCACCAGCACGCCGGCGACCACTGCCGGTCGTAACGGTCCTGCCGCGCGCGGTTGCGCCTCGTTGTCCGAACCCACTGGCCGCCTCTCTGCTCGCCTTGGATGGTGCGCATGAGCACAACGATGCGCCTGAGCCTAGTGGTGCCTTGCTACAACGAGGTCGAGGTGGTCACGCGATTCCACGAGGCGCTCAGCCGTGAACTCGTCGCCACCGGGCGGCCGTACGAGATCGTGTACGTCGACGACGGTAGTACTGATGGGACGCTCGACGCGCTCGTCGGGTTGGCAGCCACTGACGAAACGGTGCGCTACCTGTCCTTCAGCCGGAACTTCGGCAAGGAGGCCGCGATGCTGGCCGGCCTGCGATACGCCGAAGGCGACGCGGTGGTGATCATGGACGCCGACCTGCAGCACCCGCCGGAGCTGATCGGCCGGATGCTCGAGCAGTACGAGCGCGGCTTCGACCAGGTGATCGCCCGCCGCACCCGAACTGGTGACCCTGCTACCCGGACGCTGTTCGCGCGGGCGTACTACTGGCTGATCAACCGCTGGGCCGACGTCGAGCTGGTCGACGGGGTCGGCGACTTCCGGCTGCTGTCGCGGCGGGCCGTGGACGGGTTGCTGGAGCTGGGTGAGTACAACCGGTTCTCCAAGGGGCTGTTCGCCTGGATCGGGTTCGAGTCGATCCTGTTCGAGTACGAGAACGTGAAGCAGTCGGACCGCAAGAGCCGATGGACGTTCCGGCGCCTGTTCGAGTACGGCCTGGACGGGCTGCTGTCGTTCAACAACCGGCCGCTGCGACTGGCGATCTACGTCGGGCTGCTGCTCACCGGGGTCGCCGCCGGGTACGCCGTCTGGGTGATCGCGGTCGCGGTCCTGCACGGCGTGGAGATGCCGGGCTACGTCACGCTGATCGCGGCGATCACCGGCCTCGGCGGCCTGCAGATGGTCATGCTCGGGGTGATCGGCGAGTACATCGGCCGGATCTACTACGAGACGAAGAAACGTCCGCACTACCTGCTCAAGCAGAGCAACATGGATCCCGCGGACCGGCTGAACGACAGACCGGCCCCGGGCGGACGAACCACCCAGGGCCGGTAGGACTGCTACTGCCGAATCAGGCGGTCAGCCGCTCGTCGGTGGAGGTGGAGAACAGGTGCAGCTTGTCCGGCAGCGCCGCCAGGTGGATGGTCGAACCCTTCTCGACCGGCATCCGGGCGTCGATCCGGGCGACGATCTGCTGGTGCTCGTTGTTGTGCTCGGCGGTGCCGTACAGGTACGCGTCGGCGCCGAGCTCCTCGACCACGGCGACGTGCACCGGCAGGCCTTGGTCGGCGACCTTGAAGGCCTCCGGCCGGACGCCCAGGGTCAGCGTCTTGTCGCTGCCGGCCTTGGCCAGCAGGCTGCGCTCGAGCGGGATCACGTAGTCGCCCAGCTTCGCGCCGCCCTCGGTGATGTCCGCGGTCAGCAGGTTCATCGCCGGCGAACCGATGAAGCCCGCGACGAACTTGTTCTTCGGGTGGTCGTACAGGTTCAGCGGGGTGTCGACCTGCTGGAGCAGACCGTCCTTGAGGACGGCTACCCGGTCGCCCATCGTCATGGCCTCGACCTGGTCGTGCGTGACGTACACCGTGGTGACACCGAGACGCTGCTGCAGCTCGGCGATCTGGGTACGGGTCTGGACACGCAGCTTGGCGTCGAGGTTCGACAGCGGCTCGTCCATCAGGAAGACCTGCGGGTTACGCACGATCGCGCGGCCCATGGCGACACGCTGACGCTGACCACCGGACAGCGCCTTCGGCTTGCGCTCGAGGTACTCCTCGAGGCCCAGCAGCTTGGCCGCCTCCATCACGCGCTTGGCGCGGTCCTCCTTGGAGACACCCTGCATCTTCAGGGCGAAGCCCATGTTGTCCGCGACGGACATGTGCGGGTAGAGAGCGTAGTTCTGGAACACCATCGCGATGTCCCGCTCCTTCGGCGGACGGTGCGTGACGTCGCGGTCGCCGATGTAGATGGAACCCTCGTTGACCTCTTCGAGGCCGGCGAGCATCCGGAGGGAGGTCGACTTTCCACAACCCGACGGGCCGACGAGCACCATGAACTCGCCGTCCTCGATCTCGAGGTTGAGCTTGTCGACGGCGGGGGTGTCACCACCGGGGTAGATCCGGGTTGCCGCCTTGAAAGACACAGTGGCCATGACGATGTACTTCCCTTCACCGGCAGGAACGTGCCGGACGATCCGAGTAAAGGCCCCCGGGCGGGGGTGCGCCTATCCTCACCCGGCCCGCTGGTCCTGACAAGGTGTACGGCGTGTGATGTGTCCGTACTGTTCACGTTGTGGACAGATCCACGCAGTCTGCAAGTTCTTGCAGGATCTTGCTGCAAAGTCAACGGCCGGCTGGGTACAGTGCCCGGCGTGAGTAACAGAGCACGGCTGGCGGACATCGCGGCCAAGGCGGGGGTCAGTGAGGCCACGGTCTCGCGGGTGCTGAACGGCAAACCGGGGGTGGCGGAGGACACCAAACAGTCCGTCCTGACGGCGCTCGACGTACTCGGGTTCGAGCGGCCGACGCGGTTGCGGCGGCGGTCCGCGGGGCTGATCGGGCTAGTGATGCCGGAGTTGATCAACCCGATCTTCCCGGCGTTCGCCCAGGTGATCGAGTCGGCACTGTCGCAGCGCGGCTTCACGCCGGTGCTGTGCACCCAGTCCCCGTCCGGTGCGACCGAGGAGGAGTACGTCGAGATGCTGCTGGAGCGCGGCGTCTCCGGGATCATCTTCGTCTCCGGTCTGCACGCGGACACCGGAGCCGACCACGCCCGGTACCAGGCGCTCGTGGAGCGCCGGTTGCCGGTGGTGTTCGTGAACGGCTGGCTGCCCGCGGTGGAGGCGCCGTTCGTCTCGTCCGACGAGTACGCCGCGATGGAGCTGGCCGTCTCACACTTGGTTGCCCTCGGCCACCGCCGGATCGGGTTCGCGTCCGGGCCGGAGCGGTTCATCGTGGTGCAGCGCAAGCTGGCCGGCTACCGCACCTCGATGAAGGCCCAGCTCGGGGTGTCCGACGAGGATCTGAACCCGCTGGTCGCGCTGAGCATGTTCGGCGTCGAGGGTGGTGCCGCGGCGGCGCAACAGTTGCTCGACGCGCAGGTCAGCGCGGTCATCTGCGGCTCCGACATGATGGCGCTCGGCGTCATCCGGGCCGCTCGCCAGCGCGGCTTCGCCGTCCCCGCCGACATCTCCGTCGTCGGCTACGACGACGCCCCG
The DNA here is from genome assembly GCF_040638415.1 of Kribbella sp. NPDC026596. Taxonomy (NCBI): domain Bacteria; kingdom Bacillati; phylum Actinomycetota; class Actinomycetes; order Propionibacteriales; family Kribbellaceae; genus Kribbella; species Kribbella sp. NPDC026596. Next base: position 111,435 of record NZ_JBEZYF010000022.1, read on the forward strand.
ATGATGGAGTTCACCGACCCGCCCATGACCACGATCCGCCAGCCGGTCCAATCCATGGCCCTCGCCGCAGTCCAGTCCCTACTGGAAGAAGTCCGCGGCCACGCCACCCCCCACACCGAATTCCTCTTCCGCCCCGAACTCGTCGTCCGAGGCTCAACCGGGCCGGTGCGCTAGGACCACTCCTCACAGGTCTTCGTCTTGAAATCCTCGAGGGATTCGGACCTGTTTCCTTCCTGCTCGCGCTCCGGCACGAGCACGGTGCCGGGTTTCAGGGTCTTCAGGTCCTGCTGGCTGAAGTCGAGGTGCGCGGCGGACCAGCTGTTGTCCTTCGTCCAGCCGTAGATCGTGTAGCGAGTCGCCAGATCGCGCGGTTTCAGCGTGCCGACCAGGCGCCAGCCGTTCCCGCCCTCGGCGAAGCTGAACTGCGAGAATCCGTCGACCGCCGGACTGACCTCCCACTGACCGACGTCCTCGTCCCGCGGCGGCTCCCGATCCGGATCGGGGTCGGGCAGGTACAGCGTCGCGCCGTCGATATGCCCCTCACACATCTGGACGACGATCGCCGGGTTGCCGGCGGCATCGACGGTGACGCCGAGCGCACCACCGGCCGGAACGCCGCATCCCGCCAGGCCGGCCAGGCAGGTTGCCATGGCGGCGCAGATCCCCAGCCGTCTCCGCATGCGGTCAGAGTACGAGCTCCGGCCCGGAAACCCGTCCCCTGCCGGGCGGGTTCCGGGCCGGAGGGCCTGGGTGGTTGGTTACTTGGAGAGGTGGAACGCCGCGGACGGCACGCTGGTCTTGCCGTTGGCCCAGAGAGCGTTGACCTTGGCGCGCTCGGTGGAGTCCGGGTACGGATTGGTGCAGGACGGGCCGGGGCCGCCGCCGGACATCAGCTCGGAGCAGGGGCCTGAGTAGTGGTCCGGCAGGCCGAGCACGTGGCCGGTCTCGTGGGCGGTGATCCGGGTCGGGTCGTACTGCTGCGCCTGGGCGTAGTCGAGGAACACGTACCCGCTGCCGTGGCCGTCGGTGGACGCGTACGAACCGCGCGGGTCGTTGCCCTCGGTGTAGTAGAAGTCGTAGTTGCTGCCCTCGACGAGACGGACGTTGCTGACCGAGGAGTTCCAGATCTGCGTACTCGAGCTGATCTGGGACGCGAAGCTCGGCGCGTCGACGGCGTACGTCACGGTGACGGCGGCGACCTTCTGGCCGGACTTGGCCTGCTTGGCCATTTTGGCCCGGGCCGACTTCATCACGGCGTCGTAGAACGCCTTGGTGGCGGCTTCGTCCTGCGGCGAACCGACGTACGCCGCACGCGTCGCGGCGGTCGAGACGGACGAGTCGGTGGCCGGTGCCGAGGCGGTGGGGGACGCGGCGGCGAAGGCGGGAACGGCGAGCGCGGCGGCGGCGAGCCCCGCGAGCGAACTCAGGATACGGCGATGCGACATGGAGGGCCTCACTCCGGATCAGTGGCGGATAGCGACGGGCGGATTACCGTTCGCTACCTCCGGATGCTGCCAAGACTCCACGAATTCCGCACCAGATCCCACAAAACCCTGGGGATAACCCGCGAATCACGGCTGCCGTTCTATGCCCCTCATAACAACCCGGATATGACCAGCCCCGGCTACTCGCCGGGGATGCCGACGTTGAGGAGGCGGGCGCCGGCGCCGCGTTCGGCGAGGCGGTCGGCCTTGTTGTAGAGGTTGCAGCGCTGCAGGCTCAGGCAGCCGCAGCCGATGCAGCTGTCGAGGTCGTCGCGGAGGCGCTCGAGCTCGGAGATCCGCTCGTCGAGCCGGCTTCGCCACGACTTCGACAACCGGCTCCAGTCCGCGCGGGTCGGCGTCCGGTCGTCGGGCAGCGAGTCCAGGGCGTTCTTGATCTCGGCGAGCGCGAGGCCGACCCGCTGGGCCGCCTGGACGAACGCGATCCGCCGCAACGTGCTGCGCTGGTACTGCCGCTGGTTGCCGGCCGTCCGTCGCGAGTCGATCAGACCTTGGTCCTCGTAGAACCGCAACGCCGATGCCGCTACTCCGGACCGATGTGCGATCTCCCCGATCGAGAGCCAGTGCTCCTTGCTGGGGACGTTCTCCTCTCCCATACCGCCACCCTAGGGCGGGAGACCAGAAACTCAAGCTCACTTGAACTGCGGAGAAAGGGGCCTCGGGCACACCAGTCCGCCAACTGGTCTGCCAGTTGGCCGGGTGGTCAGGAGCGGCCGCCCGGTCGGGTATACTTTTGCCTGTCGGTGCGCGCGTCGCGTCACCAGAGTTACTTCCAGGCGCTCCGACCCGTCGGTTTCAGCATCCGGCTGAAGTTCCCCGGCGACATGGGTGCAACGCGATAGCACCCGCAGGTCGATGCCCGTCTCCTGCTCAGCACGCTCTTCCGGTCATTTCCGTGACCGGCGCTCGCGTGCGGCTGCGATCCGGCTAATCGTCCGTGACGTTGAGAGAGAGATTCGTGACCCAGCACCACCAGGACCACCCCGAATCCGGCGGCGAGCAGGCCGACGGTCGGATCAAGAAGCCGCGGCACAAGAAGTTCCAGACCCAGTCGTACGGCGAGCGGATGGCCGCTGAGACGTCCGCGCCGACGACCGGCGACGTCCGGAACGACGCTGCCCGCGGTGAGCGCCGTGGCGGCCCCTCCCAGTACTCCGACCGCGGCTCCCGCACTGACCGTCCGGTGAAGGGCTACCGCGCCGAGCGCGCCACCCAGCCCGGACGCGACGATCGCCCGCAGTACAACCGCGGCGACCGTAACGACCGTAATGACCGCAGCGACCGTCGGAACGACCGTGGCGACCGCCCGCAGTTCAACCGTGACGACCGGCCGCAGTACAAGCGTGACGACCGTGGCGACCGCCCGCAGTTCCGTCGCGACGACCGCCCGCAGTACAACCGCGATGACCGCGGCTCCAACCGGACCGACCGCCGCGACGACCGTGGCGACCGTCCCCAGTTCAACCGTGACGACCGGCCGCAGTACAAGCGTGACGACCGTGGCGACCGCCCGCAGTTCCGTCGCGACGACCGCCCGCAGTACAACCGTGACGACCGCGGTGACCGTCCCCAGTTCCGTCGGGATGACCGGCCGCGCTTCGAGCGGAACGACAAGCAGTACGAGCGTCCGAGCAACCAGGACACCCGGCGCGAAGAGCCGGTCGACCTGGGCACTGTTGCTGAGGACAACCAGTTCGCCGCACTCGGGCTCGCCCCGCGGCTGGTGCAGCGGCTGGCGCGGGACGGGATCACCACCCCGTTCCCGATCCAGGCTGCGACCATCCCGGACGCGCTGGCCGGCAAGGACGTTCTCGGCCGCGGCCAGACCGGCTCCGGCAAGACTCTCGGCTTCGGCCTGCCGACGCTGATGCGTCTGGCCGGCGGCCACACCGAGTCCCGCCGCCCTCGTGGCGTGGTCCTGGTCCCGACGCGTGAGCTCGCGATGCAGGTGCACGACGCCCTCGAGCCGCTGGCGCACGTGATGAACGTGTCGATCAAGTTGATCGCCGGCGGCCTGCCGTACCCGAAGCAGATCGAGTCGCTGCGTCGCGGTGTCGACCTGCTGATCGCCACCCCGGGGCGGTTGATCGACCTGTGCGAGCAGGGCGCGGCCGACCTCGGTGCCGTGGAGATCGCGGTCCTCGACGAGGCCGACCACATGTGCGACATGGGCTTCATGCCGGCCGTCACCACGCTGCTCGACATGACGCCGCCGGAGGGCCAGCGCCTGCTGTTCTCGGCGACTCTGGACAACGACGTCGACAAGATCGTGAAGACCTACCTGAAGGACCCGGTGCAGCACTCGACCGAGTCCGGCCAGGCCTCGGTGAGCACGATGGAACACCACCTGCTGGTGATCGAGCCCGGCCATAAGCAGTCGCTGACCGCTGAGCTCGCCAGCCGGGACGGCCGGACCATCGTGTTCGTCCGCACCAAGCTGGGCGCCGACCGGATCGCCACCCAGCTGCGCGACCGTGGCGTGATGGCCGCGGCGCTGCACGGCGGACTGACCCAGGGCGTCCGCAACCGGACGCTGGACCAGTTCAAGGACGGGTCCGTGCCGGTGCTCGTGGCAACGGATGTGGCGGCCCGTGGCATCCACGTCGACGACGTCGGCCTAGTGGTTCAGGCTGACCCGCCGGCCGAGCACAAGGACTACCTGCACCGCGCGGGTCGTACGGCGCGGGCCGGCGGCAAGGGTGCCGTCGTCACGCTCCTCCTGCCGCACCAGCGACGCGGGATGATGCGGATGGCCGAGACCGCCGGCGTCAAGGCCGAGCCGGTTCGTGCCCGTCCGGGTGACGAGCTGGTCACCGAGCTGACCGGTGGCACCAAGCCGTCCGGGTACCCGGTGAAGCTGCCGGCCCCGAAGCCGCAGCGCTTCAGCAAGGGTGGCGGCGGCAAGCGGTTCGGCAGCAGCCGTCCGGGCAACCGCGGCAGCAACGGACCCCGTCGTACCGAGCGGAAGTCCTACCAGCACTGAGCAACCGGAAGGCCCGGTTTCCTGTACTACCAGGGAAACCGGGCCCTTTTGCTTAGGTGAGGATAGCCCAGAGCCTGGCCACGATCATCGCGATCTCGTCCGCGTCGAGCGGGACGAGCTCGAGCATCAACTCGTCCTCCGCGACCCGTTCGGTCATCACGTAGATCGGCGGTGACCCGGCTTCGAGCTCGGTGGCGACGCGCTTCGCGTCCGGAACCCTCAGCAGTACGCGCGACACCTGCAAGCCGGTCGGATCCGGGACCACCTCGGCCGTGACCTCCGGGATGCGCTCGGCCGCCGCGGCGAACGCGACCACCTTTGACAGCTCGTCGGCCTCCCACTTCATCCGGTCAAGGGCCTGCCACTCCTCCAGGGCCGCGATGACGCCCACGATGGCCTCCTTGGTCGGCTTCATCACCCGGCCGATGCCTTTCTCCTGCGCACGGACGGCCTGAACCAGCGGCCAGGTGCCCGCGATCAGGCCGGCGGTGGGGGAGCCGAGGTACTTCTGCCCGCTGACGAGCACCAGATCCGCGCCGGTCGCCAGCAGATCGGCGATCCGCGGGAACTGGGCCGCGCCATCGATGATCGCGGGGACGCCGCGGCGGTGCGCGGCCCGTACGGCGGCGACGAGGTCGAGCGGCTCGCCCTGCGTCAGCCGCGACGATACGAGGAACAGGCAACTGACGTCCGGGCCGTCGAGCTCCTCCTCCAGATCGCCAACGCTACAACGGGTTTCGTCGCCGGCGAGGTCGACGTGAGCACCGGCCAGCCGGATGCCCTGCAGGTTGGAATGGCCGTAGTCGACCACGTGGCAGGCAGGCATCACCACCCGGTGGTGCATGTCCGTTGCGTCCGGCAACGCCGCGATCCGGCGCGGGTCGCCGCCGGTCATGGTGGCCGCGACGGCGAGCGTGATCCCGGCCGCGGTGCAGTGCACGACCGCACCCGCCTGCGCGCCGGTCACCTGCGCGATGGCCTCGCTGGCGCGATCACCCAGCTCGTCCATCACAAAGAATTCGGGTAGTGCCTGTGCGACAGCCGCCGCCACCCCGTCGGAACTCCGAGACACCCCGAGCGGGGTGAACGTTCCCCTGGCGTTGATCACCACACTCAACCGATAACGCTCATGGATGCTCATGGTGATCCACACAGTAGTGGTCACTGTCAGCAATTGGCGAGAGTCTGGGTGTGAAACCTTGACCCGAAAGCTACTGGTGAGTCATTCTCACTTTCATTCGAGCCAGGGAGGTTTCCCGTGCCCCGCCCCGCACTTCGAACCCGCCTTCGTACGACGATCGCCGCGGTCGGCATCACCGCCGTACTCGCAGCGCTGCCCACACCCACGCAGGCAACGCCCGAAGCAGCTCTCGCCACACCGACCGACTATTGCGTCGGGCAATGTCGCGACATCCTGCCGCCGGGGCAGAACGGCAACGCGACCTTCACGGATCTCCTTGCTTTCAAGGCTTTCGGGATCAGACCGGCACACTTCAGCGACACCGTGAAGCCGTACCAGGACCTGGTCTGGAACTCCCAAGGCATCACCGACGACGGCCTCGCGCCGTACTACGACGACTCGTCGTTCGGAGTGAAGCCGGACGACGTCGCGAGCACGGTCCACCCGCGCGCGGACGTGACGATCGTGCGCGACAAGTCCCGTGGCATCCCGCACATCACCGGCACCACTCGGCAGGGCGTCATGTTCGGCTCCGGGTACGCCGGGGCACAGGACCGGCTGTTCGTCATGGACGTGTTCCGGCACCTCGGTCGCGGCCAGCTGACCCCGTTCGCGGGTGGAGCGGCGGCCAACCGTGCGTTCGAGCAGGAGTTCTGGCGGACCGCGCCGTACACGGAGGCCGATCTGCAGCGTCAGTACGACGATGCCGACGAGCTGTACGGCGCCGACGGCGCGAAGCTGCAGCAGGACATCCAGGCCTGGGTGGACGGCGTCAACAACTACATCAACACCGTCGGCATCGCCTATCCGGGTGAGTACGTCGCCCTCGGCCTCGACTGGCCGACGCAGCCGTGGAAGGTGACCGACGTGGTTGCCACGGCGGCTGTGGTCGCGGGCATCTTCGGCACCGGTGGCGGCTCCGAAGTCGCATCGGCCTTGGCGTTGCTCGAGGCACAAGCGAAGTACGGCGTTGCTCAGGGCACCAAAGTGTGGGAGTCGTTCCGGTCGCAGAACGACCCGGAAGCCAGTACGACGGTGCACAACGGCACGAGCTTCCCGGATGGCACGACGGGTCCGAATCCGGCCGGCCGCGCGCTGCCGGATCGTGGTTCGGTCACCCCCGAGCCCGAGGTGATCGACCAGACGGTGAACAAGACCGCCGCCGCTAAGTGGTCCGCACCGTAAGTTCGTCGGGGGTTACTTGGGCTGCCAGGCTGTGGGGTCGTTCAGGTAGAGGCCGCAGGCGCAGTCGAGTGCTTCTTC
>NZ_JBEZYF010000023.1:0-114598 GCF_040638415.1 Kribbella sp. NPDC026596
GATGGTACTGCGACCGGGAGGTCGTGGGAGAGTAGGACGCCGCCGGACATTCACACTGTTAAGGGCCACCCCACAAGGGGTGGCCCTTAACATTTGTCCGGACCTTTTCGGCCCGCACCATCACGTGGTGCACCGCCCGCCGGCACCGTCACGTCCGTAGGCCTCGATGAGGCTGCACGGCTTGGGTGGCGGTAGGTTTGGGCGGTTACCGCACCACAGCATCGTCTGCACAGCATCGTTAGGAGTCACCGTGGCTACGCCACCTCGCAATTCTCACTCCGGCTCCGGGGACCGTCGTGGGTCGTCCGGTGGCGCCGGAGGTTCCGGTCGCTCTGGCGGCGGCCGGTCTGACTCCGCAGGCGGTCGTTCGGGCTTCAGCTCCGGACGCTCGAGCTCTGGTGACGGACGACCGAACTCTGGTGGCGGGCGCTCCGGTGCGGGCGCCGGCCGGTCCGGCGGTTCTGGCGGCTCCGGGGGCACTGGGCGTTCTGGTGGCGCCGGGCGATCTGGACCTGGTGGTGCTGGACGCTCTGGTGGTGCCGGCGGCCGGGGTGGATCTGGCGGCGGGCAGTCGTCCGGTGGTTACCGGGGGCCTTCCAGCCGTGGTGACGGGCCGCGGACGGGTGGACCGCGGAGCGGTTCGCCTGATGAGCGGTCCGGAGATCGCGACGACAACAGGCGTGGGTACGTCGGGTCGCGGGGTAACGACAAGGCTGAGCGGGATCCGTTCCGCGGGCAGTTGTCCGGTCGTGGAGACCGCGACGAGCGGGGTGACCGCGGTCGTGGTGCCGGTCGCGACGACCGCTCCGGTGGTCCGCGGCGTACTGACGGACGCGATGACCGCAAGAGCGCGGGTCGCGGCGGTCCGCGGCGGGACGAGAGCGGCTTCCGTCGCGACGACCGGTCCGGAGGCGACGACCGTGGCGGCTACCGCCGCGATGATCGCTCCAGTGGTGGCGACCGTGGCGGCTACCGCCGTGACGAGCGCCCCGGTGGCGACGACCGAGGCGGATATCGCCCTGACGACCGTTCGGGTGGCGACGACCGTGGCGGTTACCGGCGGGATGACCGTTCCGGTGGTGGCGACCGCGGTGGCTACAGGCGGGATGACCGTTCCGGTGGCGGTGACCGCGGTGGATACCGCCGTGACGAGCGCTCCGGTGGCGATGACCGCGGTGGATACCGCCGTGACGAGCGCTCCGGTGGCGATGACCGCGGTGGATACCGCCGTGACGACCGTTCCGGTGGTGGTGATCGCGGCGGTTACCGGCGGGATGACCGTTCCGGTGGCGGTGACCGCGGTGGATACCGCCGTGACGAGCGCTCCGGTGGCGATGACCGCGGTGGATACCGGCGCGATGAGCGTTCCGGTGGTGGCGACCGCGGTGGATACCGGCGGGATGAACGGCCGGGGCGGGACGAGCGTACTGGGTACCAGCGGGATGACCGGGGTCGGGATGAACGGCCGGCTCGGGATGGGGTCCGGGGTGGTTCGGCTCGCGGGAGTGGGCCGGCGCGCGGGGAGCGTGGAGCGTTCCGGCGGGACGAGCGCGGTGGCGACCGCGGCGGGTACCGGCGTGACGAGCGGTCGGGGCGTGATGAGCGTGGCGGTCGGGACGACCGGCGTGGCGGGCCACGGCGGGACGATCGGGTAGAGGAGAAGGCTGGGCCGCGGCGGGATGACCCGGCGATTCCGGAGGGCATCACCGGGGCTGAGCTCGATCGATCGGTGAAGGCCGAGCTGCGGTCGTTGCCGCGGACCCTCGCTGACCTGGTCGCGCAGCACCTGGTCGCCTCGGGGCGGTTCCTCGATGACGACCCGGAGCGCGCGTACCAGCACGCCCGTACGGCTCGGCGGTTGGCTGCGCGACTTGGCGGCATTCGGGAGGCTGTGGCGATCACGGCGTACCTGGCTGAGCACTACGACGAGGCGCTGACGGAGTTCCGGGCGGTCCGGCGGATGAGCGGGAACCATGAGGTGCTCGCGATGATGGCCGACTGCGAGCGGGCGCTCGGGCGGCCGGAGAAGGCGCTGGCGCTGACGCGGGACAAGCACGTCAACGAGCTGTCGGAGGCCACGCAGATCGAGCTGCTGATCGTGGCGGCCGGCGCGCGGCGCGACCTGGGGCAGACCGCGGCGGCGATCCAGACGCTCGAGGTGCCGGCGCTGACGAAGCGGACGCGGGCCGAGTGGTTGCCGCGCCTGCGCTATGCGTACGCCGACGCACTCGAGGCGGCCGGACGTACGGAGGACGCGCTGGTCTGGTTCCACCGGGCGGCCGGCTCCGACGCCGACGGTGTGACCGGAGCTGCCGAACGCGCCGCCGCTCTCGAAGGCCTCGAGTTCACCGACCTCGACGAGGAAGACGACACAGTCGTCGACGACGAGTACTTCGAGCCGGTGACCGACGACGATGAGGCCATCGACGAGGCTGACGAGATCGCCGACGAGGCTGACGAGGCCGCGGACGAGATCGACGAAGCTGACGACGAGATCGTCGACGAGACGGACGAGGACGACGAGGACGCGGACGTCGACGAAGCTGACGACGAGATCGTCGACGAGACGGACGAGGACGACGAGGACGCGGACGTCGACGTAGCTGACGACGAGGACGCCGATGCCGATGTGGTCCTCGACGAAACCGACGAGGTCGCTGACGAGGCCGATGAGGCTGCCGACGACATCGACGAGGCCGCAGACGAGGTTGATGCGGACGAGGACGACGAGGACGCGGACGTGATCGTCGAGGTAGTTGATGACGAGGACGCCGCTGACGGCGGGGCTGACAAGGGCAAGGAGTAGGTCGGCTCGCTCGAGTCATCGTCGCGTTCACCCGGAGCAGGGAGAATGGGGCGATGGGTGAGAACGTAGGTCCTTGGGCTGGGCCGTTGTCGGCGGAGGCTCCGGTCGGCGCGCTGGTGGGCGGCGCCCTCGCGAAGGGTTCTGCCCGGCTGCAGGGCGCGGTCCTGATGGTGGAGAAGGCCGAGGACGACGCCATCCACCAGGTGCGGGTTTCGTGTCGGCGGTTGCGGAGTGATCTGAAGCTGTTCCGGAAGCTGCTCGCGGGCGACTGGGCCGACGAGCTGCGCAGTGACCTGGCCGCGCTGGCGCAGGCCTGTGGTGAGGCCCGGGACCTGGAAGTGATCGCCGCGCTGGTTCGCGAGACAGCGAACAGCGAGGACGACGAGGAGCACGTCGACACGATCCTCACGACGCTGACCGTCGGACTCGACCGGGCTGCGGCTCGATCGGGCGACGTGGTCTTGGGGGAGACCACCTCGGACCTGCTGAACACCCTTGAAGCCGTTGCCGCAGCGCCAGACCTCAAGCCCAACGCCAGTCAACCCTGCGGCGAGGTCCTGCCCGAGCTTTTGGACACCGCCAACCTCAAGTTCACCCAAGCAGCCGGCATGCTGAAGCCCTGGACCGCCGACGACGACTGGCACGAGGTGCGGCTGCTGGCGAAGCGCGTCCGGTACGCCGCCGACACCAGCGCATCCGTCCTCGGTGACGAAGCCAAAGCCACCGCAACCCAAGCAGCCAAGTACCAAGAGTTGCTCGGCCAGCACCAGGACCACTGCGCCGCGGCAGACGCTCTGACTGCCATGGCCGCGGACGCCGCCGCGCAGGACGATCCAGAGCTCTCCTTCACCCTCGGGCGCCTCACAGAGCGACACCGGGCGGCCCGCAAGCCTCTCCGCGAGGAGTTCCTCAGCCTCTACCACCGGCCCTGACAGCTCAGAGCGTCCGGAACAGCAGCCCCACCCGCGGCTTAGGACCGAACGACGTCGCCTTCTGAGGCAGTACGTCGCCTTGCGCGGCCGACCGTAGTACCTGGTCTATCCGGGGCGCCACGAGCTCCACAGCCGCTTGCTGAGGCCCGGCCAGCGCCAGAGCGTCCTGAAGCGTGTGGTGGAAGCTGATGTCTCCCTCAACCACGCCCCACGCCGGCAGTAGTACGTCGTGGAGCAGTGACACGGTCGGCGCCTCCTGACCGTACGTAGAGCGCAACGTCACCCAGCTAGCCCCATCTGTCACCGCTATCCGGTCCGGTACGCCTTCCACTCGACCAGGCAGCACTTGCCAGCCCTCCGGCGTACGCGACTGCACTATGGCTAGGTCCAGCCCCGGTATGACGCGGTGGATCGGATCCAGCGTGAGTGGATGCCGGTCATAGTCGACCAGCATGGCCAGACCGACCTCTGCGCTCTGACGGCCCGGCTCACGCCGCTGACGTTCGAGGTACGCCGCATAGCGGTGGTGGCCGTCCGCAATCAGGGCCTCATGCCTGGCCAGCTCGGCAGCGATCATCGCCAGCGTCGGGGGGTCGTCGATCCGCCAGATGCGGTGGTGCGCGCCGTTGTACGTGTCAGCCACGACCCACGGTTCACGGGAACGTGCGTCATCTACTGCATCGCTGGCCGCGCCACCATCGCCGTACGCGAGCAGGATAGGCTCCAGGTCGGCGTCCGTGGCCTCCATGAGCTCGAGGCGATCGTCCACCCAGTGCGGCATCACGTCCTCATGCGGCAGCACCACACGCCGGGCCGGGTCCAGGCCGAGTGAGCCGACCAGTCCGCACAGTACGGCGTTGCCCAACTGCTGCTCATACACGTACAGCGCGGGCCTCGGGTCCTGCACCACCACACCGTCGCGTTGCCACCCGGCCAGCCGTCGCGCGGGTTCGTCGTACCGGCCGGGGCCGAGGTCCGGATCGCGTGGAAGGATGAGCCTCACCATGTTATGGAGATCAGAGTCAGTCAGCCGCCGGACGATGGCGGGTTCCAGCACGTCGTACGGCGGTGACGTGACGGCGCCGAGCGCGCTCACCTTGCCGGCCACGAAGCGCCACGCGCGCAGCGGGTCGAGCCGCAGGATGCTCCCCCTCGAGTCCGGCCCGCTTGATGGCATGGCCGGAATCGTACGGCGGGAAGCATGAGCGCGGAACGGAAAGCGCCTGCTCCGCTCTCGGCGTGTGATGAACCCCTCGCCGGCCGGTACGACGTCGCGCTGCTGGATCTCGACGGTGTCGTGTACGTCGGGCCGGATCCGGTACCGGATGCGCCGGAGAACCTGCGGAAAGCTGCCAAGGAAGGCATGCGGATCGGGTACATCACCAACAACGCGAGCCGGCCGGCACGGATTGTTGCCGAGCACCTCGCGTCGTTCGGGCTGGATGTGATCGCCGAGGACGTGGTGACGTCGGCGCAGGCGGCGGCGAAGCTGATCGCGAGCGAGTTCCCCACGGGGGCGCCGGTGCTGGTGGTCGGTGGTGAGGGGCTGTACACGGCGCTCGAGGAGTACGGGCTGACCGCCGTACGAAGCAGCGATGCGCATCCGGTGGCCGTCGTCCAAGGGTTTCATCCCGACGTGAACTGGGTGATGCTCGCGGATGGCGCGCACGCGATCCACGAGGGCGCGAAGTGGTTCGCGACCAACCTCGATCTGACGATTCCCACCGCGGCCGGGAAGGCGCCGGGGAACGGGACGCTGGTGCAGGCGATCCGGGCTGCCGTCGACGTCGATCCGGTCGTGGCCGGCAAGCCCGAGCCGCCGTTGCTGGAGACGAGCATCGAGCGGCTCAAAGCCCAACACCCGTTGATGATCGGGGACCGGCTGGACTCCGACATCGCCGGCGCGCATGCGGTCGGGATCGCGAGTCTGTGGGTGGCGACCGGGGTGAACGACGCGCACGATCTGGCACGGGCGCCGAAGAACCAGCGGCCGACGTACATCGCCGCGGACCTGAGCGCGTTGGCGCAGAAGCATCCCGGTGTGACGGTCGAGGGCGCGCGGCACACGTGCGTCGGCTGGACCGCCGAGGTCGTGGACAACGCCGTGTCGGTGAAGGGCGAGGGCGAGCCGTACGACGGCCTGCGGGCGATCCTGTCCGCGGTCTGGGCCGCCGTCGACGCGTCGGCGAAACCAGCCGCCAAGCCGGCCAGGACCGCCGGCCGCACCCGCCGCCCGCTCCCCAAGCCCGCCCCGGCCCCCGGCACCATCGCCCTCGACGCCGCCCTCCACCGGGTCGGCCTCGACAAGTAGCCAGGCTTGCCCTCTCAGTTGGAGGGTTGCCCACTGAGAATCTGAGGGGGCAACCCTCCAGCTCGGGGGATGCCCACTGAGATGGAGGGTTCGCGCGGGTCGCGGGCCAGGGTGCGTGGGGTTGCGGGCGGGGGTGGGTGGGGTTGCGGGGTTAGGGGATACCGTTGCTGGAACGAGCGAGGAGGCAGTCATGGTGTTGGACGCACTGCGCGGCTACGTACAACTGGCGAGCGGACTGACCGAGGTCACCCGGCAGAAGGCCCAGGCGGCCGCGAAGGCGCTGCTGCAGCAGACCGGCGCGGACACGCTGACGACCGGCCTGACCACCAGGGTGAATGAGCTGACCGACGAGATCGTTGCCACCAGCAAGAGCAACCGTCACCTGCTGCAGGCGATCGTGACGAACGAGGTCGAGGGCGCGGTCGCGCGGCTCGGGTTCGTCCGCTCCGAGGAGGTCGCGGCGCTGACCCGGCGGGTGCAGACGCTGGAGGGCGAGCTCGCCGAGGCCCGCGCCGGTGCCGCACCCGCGGCTGCCGCGTCCGTCGGTGACGCGCTGGAGGACGACGACGACTGGTCGGCGCCGGTGCCGAAGAAGGCTGCCAAGAAGGCGGCGGCGAAGAAGGCCGCCAAGAAGGCTCCCGCGAAGAAGGCGGCCGCGAAGAAGACCGCGGCCAAGAAGACGGCGAAGAAGGCGTGACGTGACCGAGCACCCTGGCGAGCAGTTCCCCCCGGACGTCGACCCCGACGTCGAGCCGGGTTTCGAGCCGTACCCGTCCGAAGAGTCTCCCAACCAGCCCGACTACGACACCGAACCCGGCCCGCAGGACACCTCGTACGCCGAACAGTCGGCCGAGGCGGACACCGAAGCGGCCTTCGAGGCGTCGCTGGACGAGTCGGCCGGCGACGAGCATGCGCATGTGGATCCGGCGGAGGTCGAGTTCGGGCCGGAGTTCGCCCGGGCGCCGGGCCAGGAGCATGAGCACTCGTTCATCGCGGAGAGCGCCGAAGACCCCGCGCCACAGGACGAGCCGGAGGACCCCGCGCCACAGGATGAGGAGCAGGGGCATCCTTTGGTGGAGGAGACGATGGGGCGGCTGGGGGAGTTGCGGGAGCGGCCCGTCAGTGAGCATGCCGAGGTGTATGCGGACCTGCATGAGCGGTTGCAGAGTGCCTTGGTGGAGGCGGACGCCGAGCACGGCGATCGCGCTTAGGCTGCAGTGGCCAAGGGAGTCAAGCGATCGCGGCTCGATGCCGAGCTGGTACGGCGTCATCTCGCGCGGTCCCGTGAGCACGCGAGCGAGCTGATCGCGGCCGGCAAGGTGAAGGTGTCCGGAACGGTGGCCACCAAGCCCGCGACCGGTGTCGGCGCGGATGCACCGATCGTCGTCGACACGTCCGAGGCCGACGACCCCGGCTATGCGAGCCGCGGCGCGCACAAGCTGATCGGTGCGCTCGAGGCGTTCCCCGGCGTCCAGGTCAAGGGCCGCACAACCCTCGACGCGGGCGCGTCCACCGGCGGATTCACCGACGTACTGCTCCGCAACGAGGCAGCCCACGTGATCGCCGTCGATGTCGGATACGGCCAGCTGGTGTGGGCGTTGCAGACCGATGAGCGCGTCACCGTGATGGACCGGACCAACGTCCGCACTCTCACCCTGGACGACATCGGCGGTGAACCGGTTGATCTCGTCGTCAGCGACCTGAGCTTCATCTCGCTCACCCTGGTCCTGCCGGCGCTGATCAGCGTGGTGAAACCCGAGGGTGAGCTGGTCCTGATGGTGAAACCCCAGTTCGAGGTCGGCAAGGAGCGGCTCGGCAAGGGTGGGGTCGTCCGGGACCCGGAGTTGCGGGCCGACGCCGTACGCGGAGTAGCGGCCAAGGCACAGGAGCTCGGCTGGGGAATCGAAGGTGTCGCGGCCAGTCCGTTGCCTGGTCCGTCAGGAAATGTCGAATACTTCCTGTGGATACGCCGGAATGCGTCTGCTCTCGATGAGACGATGCTTCAGACCGCCATTGAGCAGGGTCCACAGTGAGTAGGAGGCAGCGTGGCTGAGCACGAGCCGCGGCGCGTGCTGCTGGTGACGCACACCGGCCGGGAGCAGGCGGTCGAGGTGGCGCGGGACGCGCACCGGCTGCTGACCGATGCCGGGCTGCTGGTCAGGCTGCTCGGCGGCGAGGCCGAGGCACTCAAGCTCGACCCGGTCGAGATTGTCGACGACCACGAGAAGGCCGCCCTGGACGTCGAGCTGATCATGGTGCTCGGCGGCGACGGCTCGATCCTGCGCGGCGCCGAGCTGGCCCGCCCGCACGGTACGCCGGTGCTCGGGGTCAACCTCGGTCACGTCGGGTTCCTGGCCGAGGCCGAGGTGGACGACCTGGAGCGGATCGTCCAGGTGGTGGTCGATCGCAGCTACAAGGTCGAGGAGCGGATGACGCTGGCCGTCGAGGTGCGGCTCGACGACGAGCTGATCTTCGACACCTGGGCGCTGAACGAGGCGAGCGTCGAGAAGGCGGCCCGCGAGAAGATGCTCGAGGTGCTGGTGGAGGTCGACGACCGGCCGTTGTCCCGCTGGGGCTGCGACGGCGTCGTGGTGGCGACCCCCACCGGGAGTACGGCGTACTCCTTCTCTGCCGGTGGTCCGATCGTCTGGCCGGAGGTCGAGGCGATCCTGATGGTGCCGCTCAGTGCGCACGCCCTCTTCTCCCGGCCGATCGTGGTGGCGCCGACATCGCAGCTGTCGATCGAGCTGGTCCGGAACTGGCACGGCCGCGGTGTGCTGTGGTGTGACGGCCGGCGGATGGTCGAGGTGCCGCCCGGCGCCGAGATCCAGGTGCGGCGCGGCACGACCCCGGTCCGGCTGGCCCGGGCGCACGAGGCACCCTTCACCGACCGGCTGGTGGCGAAGTTCGATCTCCCGGTGCTCGGCTGGCGCGGGGCCGCCGAGCGCAAACGCAACGGAAACGGAAACTAGACCATGCTCTCGGAAATCCGTATCACCGGGTTGGGCGTGATCGAGGACGCGACGTTGGACCTCGACCCGGGATTCACCGCTGTGACGGGGGAGACCGGTGCCGGCAAGACGATGGTCGTGACCGGGGTGAACATGCTGCTCGGCGGCCGTGCCGACAGCGGCCTGGTGCGGCACGGCACCCGCCGGGCGCGGGTCGAGGGCCGGGCCAGTGCCGTACCGAGGTCGATCGTCCAGCAGGCCGAGGATCGCGGCGGCGAACTGGACGACGACGAGTTGCTGATCGCCCGCGAACTCTCCGCCGAGGGCCGCTCGCGCGCGTTCCTCGGTGGCGCGTCCGTCCCGGTGTCCGTCCTCGGCGAGGTGGTGGGCGACCTGGTCGCGATCCACGGCCAGGCCGATCAGTGGCGCCTCCTGCAGCCCGCGCGGCAACGCGAAACCCTGGACACGTTCGCCGGCAAGCCCGTGCTCGTGCCACTCCAGGAGTACGCCGCCGCCTACAAGCGGCACCGTGAGGTCGAGGCCGAGCTGACCGAGCTCACCACGCGGCAACGCGATCGCCTCGCCGAGGCGGATCTGCTGCGCTTCGGCCTGGACGAGGTCGCCAAGGCCGAGCCGCTGCCGGGTGAGGACACCGAGCTCGCCGCCGAGGAGGAGCGTCTCGCATACGCCGATGGCCTGCGGACTGCGGCCACCACGGCAGCCGACGCACTGGCCTCCGAGGAAGACCGGGACTCCACCCGGCCGAACGACGTACTCGGGCTGCTCGCTCTGACCAAGCAGGTGCTGGATGCGGAGCGCGAGCACGACCCGAAGCTGGCCGAACTGGCCGACCGCGCGGGCGAGCTCGGCTATCTCGCGGCCGATCTGGCCGGCGAGCTCTCGTCGTACGCCGCCGACATCGACACCGACCCGGCCCGGCTCGCCGTGGTGAGCGAGCGGCGGGCACTGCTGACCAACTTGGTTCGGAAGTACGGCGCCGAGCAGGGCACTGTGGACGAGGTCATCGACTGGACCAAGCGGTCGGCCGAGCGACTCGCCGAGCTGGACGGAAGCGACGAGCGCGTCGAGCATCTGACCGCCGAGTTGACCGAACTGGACGCGAAGCTCGCCGATCTCGGCCAGAAGATGCGAGACGCCCGGATCGAAGCGGCCGAACGGCTCGGTGTTGCGGCGTCCGAGGAGCTGACCGGTCTGGCGATGCCGCACGCGAAGCTGTCGGTCGAGGTGCACGAGACGACAGCCGGACCATTCGGGATCGACGAGGTCGAGTTCTGCTTCGCGGCGAACCCGGGGAGCCCGGCCCGCCCGCTGCAGAAGGCCGCGTCCGGCGGTGAACTCTCCCGGGTGATGCTGGCGCTCGAAGTGATCCTGTCCGACACGCATCCGGTGCCGACGCTCGTGTTCGACGAGATCGACGCCGGGATCGGCGGCCGGGCCGCGGTCGAGGTGGGCAAGCGGCTCGCGCGACTGGCGGAGAAGGCGCAGGTGATCGTGGTGACGCACCTGCCGCAGGTGGCCGCGTTCGCGGACCGTCACGCGGTGGTGCTGAAGAGCGACGACGGCTCGGTCACCACGAGTGGTCTGGTCGCACTCGACGACGAGGCCCGGCTGAAGGAACTGTCCCGGATGATGGCCGGCCTGGAGAACTCCGACGCAGCGCAAGCGCACGCCGAGGAACTGCTCGCACTGGCCGCCGAACGTCATGACAAACCCAAGCGAAAGAAGCGCTGAACCCGGTTCTACGTCGTTCGAAAGGATGATTTGACGCACAGTTACTGATATTTCGGTGCGTGAACAGGCGCAGCCCGGGGAAATGAACCGGGAAGGGGCTCTTGACATGGCAGGATGAGAGCGCGATGAAACTGCCCAGCCTGCGGAGAGCACGCCCTACTGAACTGCCCGGGATCGCCGGAGTGGTCCGGCTCGATCGACGTACCAAGAATCTCACGAAACGGCTGAAGCCGGGCGAGATCGCGGTCATCGACCATGTCGACCTGGACCGGGTCAGCGCCGAGGCGCTGGTCGACTGCAAGGTCGCCGCGGTGGTGAACGTCGCCGACTCGATCAGCGGCCGCTACCCGAACCTCGGTCCGGAGATCCTTGTCGAGGCCGGGATTCCACTGGTCGACGGGGTCGGCCGTGAGGTGTTCTCGATCCTGCACGAGGGCGAGCGCGTCCGGCTGAACGAGGGCTCGCTGTACCGCGGCGAGGAAGTTGTCGCGAAGGGCCTGTCCCAGGACAGCCAGACCGTCGCGGAGCTGATGGACGACGCCCGGTCCGGGCTGTCCACCCAGCTCGAGGCTTTCACCGCCAACACCCTCGAGTACCTGCGGCGCGAACGCGACCTGCTACTGGACGGCGTCGGCGTCCCCGAGATCCACACGCCGATGGAAGGCAAGCACGTCCTGATCGTGGTCCGCGGGTACGACTACCGCGAGGACCTGGTCGCCCTGCGGTCGTACATCCGCGAGTACCGGCCGGTGCTGATCGGGGTCGACGGCGGCGCCGATGCCCTGGTCGAGAACGGGTACGTCCCCGACCTGATCGTCGGCGACATGGACTCGGTGAAGGACGACACGCTGAAGAGCGGTGCCGAGGTGGTCGTGCACGCCTACCGCGACGGCCGCGCGCCCGGCTCGGAGCGGCTGGAACGGCTCGGCGTCGATTCGATCGAGTTTCCGGCCACCGGCACCAGCGAGGACGTCGCGATGCTGCTGGCCGATTCCAAGGGCGCCTCGCTGATCGTCGCGGTCGGCACGCACAACTCGCTGGTGGAGTTCCTCGACAAGGGACGCTCCGGGATGGCCAGCACCTTCATCACCCGCTTGCGCGTCGGTGCCAAGCTGGTGGATGCCAAGGGTGTCGGCCGGCTGTACCGCAGCCGGGTCTCGACCCTCCAGGTGGTCGCGCTGGCCGTGGCCGGTCTCTTCGCACTCGGCATGGCGTTGGTCGCGATCGGCGCCGACGACGTGCTCTGGTCGATCCTGCGGGCGCGCTGGAGCGACTTCGTCTACTGGATCCGGGAGCTGTTCACGTGATCGACTTTCGCTACCACATCGTCTCGATCGTGGCGATCTTCTTCGCCCTGGGCGCCGGTGTGGTGCTGGGCGCCGGCCCGCTGAAGGGCACCGGCAGCGAGATCGTCGCGAGTCAGGCCGAGCGGGACCGCCAGCAACTCGCCGACACGCGGCAGCAGCTGAGCGACCTGAAGGTGCTGGACAAGTACCGCGACGACTACGTCGCGAAGGTCACCGCCGGCCTGACCGACGGCAAGCTGATCGGCAAGAAGATCGTGGTCGTGACGATGCCGAACGCCGACAACGACCTGACGAACTCGATCCAGGACGAGCTGGAGAAGGCCGGCGGTCAGGTGACCACCAAGGTGGCGCTGGACGCGAAGCTCTTCGACGCCGGTCAGCGCCAGCTGGTCGAGTCCCTCGTCACCCAGCTGGTCACGCCGGACATCCAGTTCCCCACCGACAGCACGGCGTACCAGCGGGCCGGCCTGATCCTGGCCCGCGGCGTCGCGGCCAAGGAGGAAGGCAAGGCCGCGGACACCGACTCGACCAAGATCCTCGGCGGGCTGACCGGTGCGAAGCTGCTGTCGCCGAAGCCCTCGCAGATCAAGGACCGGGGCAGCCTGATCGTCGTGGTGGCCGCCAAGCCGCCGACACCGGCGCCGGACAACTCGACGTACAACGACGCGGTCGACTTCATCGAGGGGCTGGACCAGGGCAGCGGTGGGGTCGTCGTCGCCGGTACGCCGGAGAGCGCGCAGAACGGCGGATTGATCAAGGCCTTGCGGAGTGACTCCGAGGCCACCAAGATCGTTTCTTCGGTGGACGTGGCCGATCTCCCCGCCGGACGGGCGACGATCGTCTTCGCGCTGGTCGAGCAGGCCGGCGGCAAGGCGGGGCAGTACGGCGCCATCGACGCGAAGAACGGCGTCGCGCCCTCGGCCGTACAGACGAAGGACAACTGACGTGGGAATTCTCAGCGCTGCCGTCGCGGCAGCCGCCTCCGCCGCGCTCGAACGCGCCGCGGAGAAGCTGCCGAAGGAGAATCGGCAGCCGTTCGAGCGGACCAACCACCGCGGCGAGCCAGTCACGCTGCTGGAAGGGCCGGTCGCCGTGCTCGGCGCACTGGCCGGCGTCGCGGCGTCGAAATCCGACGGCAAGGTGAAGGCGGCCGCGCTGCTCGCGGGCTCGGTGTCGGGTGCGGTCGGCGCGTACGACGATCTGCGCGGGACCACGCAGGCCAAGGGTTTCCGCGGACACCTCACGGCGTTGAAGCGCGGTGAGGTGACCAGCGGTGCGGTGAAGATCCTCGGCGTCGGCGCGGCCGGTCTGGCTGCCGCGGCGCTGTTGCCGCGCAAGTCGCGCGGCGTGAAGGCGGTCGCCGGAATCGTTGCCGACGGCGCCTTGATCTCCGGCACCGCGAACCTGACCAACCTGCTCGACCTGCGCCCGGGCCGTGCGCTGAAGGCGGTCACCGCGGTGAACGCGCCGCTCGCCGTCGTGAGCGGCCCGGCCGGCGCGGTCGTCGGTGCGGCCGCGGCTTCCGCGCCGTCGGACCTGGGTGAGCGTTCGATGCTGGGCGACTGCGGTGCGAACGGCCTCGGCGCCATCACCGGTACGGCGCTCGCCGCCGCTCTCCCGCGTCCGTTGAAGACGCTGGTCCTCGGCGCGGTCGTCGCGCTGAACCTGGCCAGCGAAAAGGTCAGCTTCACCAAGGTCATCGCCGAGACGCCGGTCCTGGACAAGATCGACCAGTGGGGCCGACGACCCAGGTGAGCGCGGACGGCTCGGCCGGGCGGCCGAGCGCCGGAGCGCGGGTAGCGCAAGCGGCTCTGCTCGTTGCCGGGGTGACTGTGCTCGCGCGTGTGGTCGGCTTCGGGCGGTGGCTCGTCTTCTCGAAGACCGTCGGGGCCGGCTGTCTCGCCGAGGCTTACACCACGGCGAATCAGTTGCCCAACATCCTCTTCGAGGTTGTGGCCGGCGGGGCGCTGGCCGGCGCGGTGATTCCGGTGCTGGCCGGGCCGGTGGCGCGGGGCGATCGGGCGGCGCAAGGGCGCATCATCGGCGCGCTGTTGTCCTGGTCCTTCCTGCTGCTGGCGCCGTTCGCCTTGCTGTCTTGGCTGCTGGCGTCCAGCTACACCGACGCGATGCTGGACCCGGGCGCGGACTGCGGTGGTTCGGCGGCGACGGCGACCCGGATGCTGATGATCTTCGTGCCGCAGGTGTTCGGCTATGCCCTCGCCGTGATCGCGACGGCGGTTCTTCAATCCCACAAGCGTTTCGGGGCCGGTGCCTGGGCTCCGCTGATCTCGAGCCTGGTCGTCGTTGCGACGTACTTCCTGTTCGCGGCAGCCGCACCGGATGCGGACACCGCCGCCCGTGGTGCCACCGATCTGCTGGCTTGGGGGACCACCGCCGGAGTCGCCGCGCTGGCGCTGACTGTGCTGGTGCCGATGCTGTTCCTGCGGTTGCCGATCAAGCCGACGCTACGGCTGGACCCGGGCGTCGGTCCGGTGCTCCGAAGGCTCGCACTGGCCGGTCTGGCGGTTCTCGTCGCGCAACAGCTCACGTTCGTGGTCACGACGTACCTGGCCAACCACAGAGGTGTGGCCGGCAGCATCGCGGTCTACACCTGGGCCAACGCGGTCTATCTGCTGCCGTACGCCGTACTCGCGGTTCCGATCACCACGGCGGTGTTCCCGCGACTCGCCGCGGCCTATGACTCGGGGGAGCGGTTCGACGTCTACGCAGCCGCATCCACGCGCGCAGTCATGCTGGCAGGTGGCGCGGGAGCCGCGCTGCTGGTCGGCACAGCGGTCCCGGTAGCGCGCATCTTCGCGTACGACGATGGCGCGGTGCAGGAAACCCAGGCGTCGTCACTGGGCAACGGATTGATCGCGTTCGCTCCTGCTGCGATCGGCTTCGCGGTGCTGATGCACGTGGGCCGGGTGCTCTACGCACGGCACGCTGGTCGCGAAGTGGCTGTGGTGACGTCTGCCGCCTGGGTGCTGGTTGCGGTATCCGGTGTCGTGCTGACAAGCCAGTGGGATGCGGTTCCGGCGCTGGCGGCGGCGATGTCGGTTGGCATGGTGGCTGGAGCGGTAGTTCTGTTGGCGGTGCTGGCACGACAGGCAGGGTCCGCTGTGCTTGCCGGGCTCCCGCGGGCTGCGCTGGCCTCGCTGGTGGGTGCCGTGCTGGCAGGTGCTGCGGGCTGGGCAGTCGCCCTGCCCGCCGAAGACGCCGGAGTGTGGGCGGCGGTCGTGTTCTCGCTGCTGTCCGGCTTGGCTGTGGTCATCACGTACGCCGTTGTCGTGTTTGCCCTGGACCGCGCGGATGCCCGCGCACTGCTACGTCGGGAGCTGAAATGAGGATCGGGCTGCTGCTCGCGGAGTCGCGGGGCGGGATCGGGCAGCACGTCGCCTCGCTCGTACCCCGCTTCGTCGACGCCGGGCACGAAGTGGTCGTGTGCGCGCCGCCCGGCACCGCTGAGCACTTCGACTTCGGCGCGGCCACCGTCGTCGCGCAGGCCCCGGCGCTGCGTGGGTCGGATGTGATCCATGCGCACGGCTATCGCGCCGGCATGGCAGCGCTCCGGGATCGGTCGCATCTCCGGCCGCTCGTAGTGAGCTGGCACAACGCGGTGATCGCCCCCGGACCACGTGGGCTCGTGATGCGGTTAGGGCAGCGGCTCGTCGCCAAGGGAGCGGACCTGACTCTAGGTGCGTCTAGCGACCTGGTGGACCTGGCGAAGAGCCTGGGCGCGCGCAACGCTCAGTTGGCCCCGGTAGCGGCGCCCGCGGTCCCAGAGGCCCGTACGTCGGCGGCGGAGGTGCGTAGGGCCCTGGGCCTCGCCGACCAGCCACTGGTGCTCACAGTCGGCCGCCTGGCGCCGCAGAAGGACTATCCGACGCTGCTGTCCGTCGCGGCGCGCGTGCACGAGTCCACGCCGGACGCGGTGTTCGTGGTCGTCGGCGACGGGCCGCTGCGGGACAACCTGCAGGCGCGGATCGACGCCGAGCGGCTACCGGTGCGGCTGCTCGGACACCGGTCCGACGTAGCCGACCTCTTGGGTGCTTCCGATGTGTTCTTGCTCACATCGCACTGGGAGGCCCGGGCTCTGGTGATCCAGGAGGCGATGCAGGTCGGCGTACCGGTGGTGGCGACCGCGGTCGGCGGCGTACCGGAATTGGTCGAAGACAGCGCTGTACTCGCGTTTCCCGGTGATGCGGACGGTCTGGCTGACGGAGTCCGGGCGGTCCTGGCGGAGCCCGGGACGGCGAACGCTATGCGGACGAGGGGCCGGGAGTTGGCCGCCAGATGGCCGGACGAGGACGCCGTGGCGAAGAATCTGCTGGACATCTACGCGGGTCTCGTCGCGACCAGGGGTTGACAAGAGGTAGGCTGAAGGCCCGTGGACAGGGCTTCGAATCTCCAGCAGACCAAGCACGTTTTCGTCACCGGTGGTGTGGCATCCAGCCTCGGCAAGGGGCTGACAGCGTCAAGCCTCGGCAGTCTGCTGACGGCACGGGGCATCCGGGTCACCATGCAGAAGCTGGATCCGTATCTGAATGTGGATCCCGGCACCATGAACCCGTTCCAGCACGGCGAGGTGTTCGTCACCAACGACGGCGCCGAGACCGACCTGGACATCGGCCATTACGAGCGTTTCCTCGACCGCGACCTGTCCCAGGTCGCCAACGTCACGACCGGCCAGGTGTACTCCAGCGTGATCGCCAAGGAGCGCCGTGGTGAGTACCTCGGCGACACCGTGCAGGTGATCCCGCA
Source organism: Kribbella sp. NPDC026596 (assembly GCF_040638415.1). Taxonomy (NCBI): domain Bacteria; kingdom Bacillati; phylum Actinomycetota; class Actinomycetes; order Propionibacteriales; family Kribbellaceae; genus Kribbella; species Kribbella sp. NPDC026596. Next base: position 16,824 of record NZ_JBEZYF010000023.1, read on the forward strand.
CATCACCAACGAGATCAAGGAACGGATGCTGGCGATGGCCGGCTCCGACGTCGACGTCGTACTGCACGAGATCGGCGGCACGGTCGGCGACATCGAGTCGCTGCCGTTCCTGGAGGCGGCCCGCCAGGTCCGGCACGACGTCGGCCGGGACAACGTCTTCTTCCTGCACATCTCGCTGGTCCCGTACCTCGCCCCGAGCGGTGAGTTGAAGACCAAGCCGACCCAGCACTCGGTCGCCGCGCTGCGCTCGATCGGTATCGCCCCGGACGCGGTCGTCTGCCGCTCCGATCGGCCGATCCCGGACGGCGTGAAGCGGAAGATCTCGCTGATGTGCGACGTCGACCAGGAGGCCGTCGTCGCGGCTCCCGACGCGCCGTCGATCTACGACATCCCCAAGGTGCTGCACGCCGAGGGTCTGGACGCGTACGTCGTCCGCCGCCTGAACCTGCCGTTCCGCGATGTCGACTGGACCCGCTGGGACGAGCTGCTCCGGGTCGTGCACCACCCGAAGGACGACGTCACGGTCGCGCTCGTCGGCAAGTACATCGACCTCCCGGATGCGTACCTGTCGGTCGCGGAGGCGCTGCGGGCCGGCGGGTTCGACAACGACGCGCGGGTGAACCTGCGCTGGATCGCGTCCGACGAGTGCGCCACGCCGGAGGCGGCCGCGCGGCTGCTCGGCGACGTCGACGCGATCTGCATCCCGGGAGGGTTCGGCGTCCGCGGCATCGAGGGCAAGATCGGCGCGATCCGGTTCGCCCGCGAGCAGGGCATCCCGATCCTCGGGCTGTGCCTCGGCCTGCAGTGCATGGTGATCGAGGTGGCCCGCGACCTGGCCGGCCTGGTGGAGGCGAACTCGAGCGAGTTCGACCCGGACGCCGAGCAGCCGGTGATCGCGACCATGGAGGAGCAGAAGGACATCGTCTCCGGCTCCGGAGACCTCGGCGGCACGATGCGCCTCGGTCTCTACCCGGCGAACCTGGCCGACGGCTCGATCGTCCGCGGCCTGTACGGCGCTCCGTCGGTGCAGGAGCGGCACCGGCACCGCTACGAGGTGAACAACGCCTACCGGGACAAGCTGGAGACGGCCGGCCTGGTGTTCAGCGGACTGTCGCCGGACAACGAGCTGGTCGAGTTCATCGAGCTGGACCGTTCGCTGCACCCGTACTTCGTCGCCACCCAGGCGCACCCGGAGCTGCGGTCCCGGCCGACGAAGCCGCACCCGTTGTTCTCCGGCCTGATCGCGGCGGCCCTGGTCCGTCAGCGCGAGTCCCGGCTGCCGGTCGAGGAGCCGTCGGACAAGAAGGCTGCCACCGGCAAGACCGCGGTCAAAGCTCGATGAAGGAGCACCCCGAACTGCGGTTCGGCGCCGGACTGGCCGACGTCCGCGAGGCTTGGCCGGTCTCCACGTCAGAGGTCGTGCACGAGACCGGTCGAGTGATCTCGGTACGGCGTGACACGGTCGAGCCGGCGGGTGGCGATTCGTTCGTGCGGGATGTCGTCGTACATCCGGGCGCGGTCGGAGTGGTCGCGCTGGACGAGAACAACCGGATGCTGCTGGTGCGCCAGTACCGGCACCCGGTTGGTTACCGGCTGTTCGAGCCGCCGGCCGGGCTGCTCGACGTACAAGGGGAGCAATACCGCCTCGGTGGTGAGCGGGAGCTGTGGGAGGAGACCGGGACGAAGGCCGCCGATTGGCGAATCCTGGTCGACGCCTTCACCTCGCCGGGCATGACCACTGAGGCGATCCGCATCTTCCTGGCCCGCGACCTGTCACCCGCCGACGAGTCCTACGACCGCCTCCATGAGGAGGCCGACATGGAAACCGTCTGGGCTCCGCTGATCGACGTGGTCGGCGCCGTCCTGGCCGGCCACCTCCAGAACCCGACCCTCGTGATGGGCTCCCTGGCCGCCTGGACCGCCCTCAACGGCCCCGGCTTCGACACCCTGCGCCCGGCCGACTCGCCGTGGCCGGCCAAAGACCGTTGAGGTTCCGGAACCTTCGGTAGTCCTTGACGTGCGCTCGGTAGCCGGGGCTGGCTGCGACCACCCGCACCGGGTCCGCCGCCTTCACCTTCCCGGCCGACAAGGCCAAGAGCCTGCTCTTCCGTACGTCGAACTCCGAGGTCGGCTCGAGTGACGCCGAGCTCAGCATCGACCCTGCCAAGCGCACGGTCAGCGGATCGGTCACCAGCGGCAACTTCTGCGGCTATCTCGCCAGCGTCGGACAGCGCAGCTACTACACGCTGCACTTCGTCGCCGAGTTCGACCAGCCCTTCAAGAAGCAGGGCACCTGGACCGACACGACAGTCACTCAGGGCAGCTCGAGTGCCCGCGGCGGTACGACGTACGGGACTGACGGCTGGATGCCCGCGAACAAGGGCTCCGGCGGGTACGTCGGCTTCGACAGCGACAAGGTGACGATGCGGATCGGCATCGCCTACGTGAGCACGGCCAACGCCCTGGCCAACCTGCGCGCGGAGAACCCGCGCGGTACCTCGGTCGCTGTGACGGCCGCGAAAGCCAAGCAGGCTTGGCGACAGCAGCTGAGCCGGATCGACGTCACCGGCGGCACCACCGACCAACGCACCACCTTCTACACCGCGCTCTACCACGCACTGCTGCATCCGAACGTGTTCAGTGACGTCAATGGTCAGTACTGGGGATTCGACCAGAAGCCGCACTATCTGAGCCACGGACAGCAAGCGCAGTACGCGACCTTCTCCGGCTGGGACGTCTACCGGTCGCAGCTGCAACTACTCACACTGCTGGAGCCTTCGAGAGCCGGTGACATCGCACAGTCGTTGCTCAACCAGGCCTCACAGAACGGAGGCATCTGGGACCGCTGGACGCACGCCGCCGGCAGTACGGCGGTGATGACCGGTGACCCGTCAGCGCCTGCGGTAGCCGGCATCTATGCGTTCGGCGGAACCAACTTCGACGAGCGGACCGCACTGCGTTCCCTGGTGAAGGCGGCGACCGTACCGACCGCCAAGGACCTCAGCTCGGCCGGCAAGCCAGTCATGTCGATCGGACAGCGGCCATCACTCGACAAGTACCTCGCACTGCACTACGTCCCCACCAAGTCCAACGCCTGGGGCGGTGCGGTCGAAACACTCGAGGACGTGACCGCCGACTTCGCACTGGCCCAACTGGCGCAGCGCACCGGCGACAAGACGACGTACCAGCGCTTCCTGACCAGGTCGCAGTACTGGCAGAACGTCTTCAACCCGGAGAACGGCGGCTACATCCAGAACCGCGACGACAACGGCGCGTGGCCCGGCTTCACACCGTCCACGTACGACGGGTTCGCCGAGGGCAGCAGTGCGCAATACACCTGGATGATCCCGCACAACCGCGCCGGCCTGGTCGACGCGATGGGTGGCGTGGACACGGCCAACCAGCGGCTGGACGCGTTCTTCAAGAACCCGGACGGCACCTGGGCGCTGACCGGTGCGGGTGACCTGCACGCCGAGATGGACAACGAGCCGTCGATCAACACACCGTGGATCTACAACTACACCGGCCGGCCGTATGCGACGCAGGAGACGTTGCGGCAGGCAATGAACCAGCTGTGGAACACCAGCACCGGCGGTATCCCGGGCAACGACGACCTGGGCGCGATGTCGTCCTGGTACGTGTGGACCGCGCTCGGGCTCTACCCGGACGTGCCGAGCCGTGCGGAGCTGCAGGTCGCGGCGCCGCTGTTCCCGCGCGCCGTGATCCACCGCGACGGCGGCCGGACCATCCGCATCAACGCTCCCGGTGCGGACGCGCCGTACGTGCAGTCCCTGAGGGTGAACGGGCGTACGACGACCAAGCCGTGGCTGCCGGAGTCCTTCGTGCAGCACGGCGGGACGCTGGACTTTGTCTTGAGCACTCAGCCCAACACAGCGTGGGGCACAGCGGCCGAGGACGCACCGCCGTCGTGGCGCACCGGTGAGATCCCGTTCCAGACCTCGACCGACACGAGCCGGATGGTTGTCGCTCCCGGTACGACCAGCGCACCGGTCGCCATCCAAGCGCACCGGCTCAGTGGCACCGCGCAGGACGTCACCTACACACTCAATGCGCCGGCAGGTCTCACGGTGACACCAGCAAGCGGAACCTTCCACGTCGACCAGGTCGGCAGCGCACCGGTGACGATCGCAGCACCCGCCGGTACGCCGGACGGCCGCTACCCGGTCACCGTGTCGTTGAAGGCGGCAGACGGGACGGCGTTGCCGCAGGTGGGCTTCACCGTGGTCGTGGGCCAGCCGAACTCGTTCTTCGTGCTCCGCGAGGGCGTGGCGATGTCTGACGACGCCGGTGACCACACCGAGGCGGATTACGACGGCGGTGGCGTCAGCTATTCACGCCAGGCACTGGCAGCCGCCGGACTCACGCCGGGTGGTGTGAGCACCGTGCAGGGCCTGAGCCTCACGTGGCCCGATGTCGCCGATGGTGACCCCGACAACGTGCCTGCGGACGGTCAGTTGCTCAACCTGAATCTCCCAGCCGGTACGACGAAGTTGTCGTTCGTCGGCAGTGCGGTCAACGGTAACCAGCAGACGAGCGCGACGCTGAACTACTCCGACGGCAGCACCGAGCAGATCGACTTGTCCTTCAGCGACTGGACACTCGGCGGTGGCGGCGACACGGTTCACTACGGCAACGTGATCGTCGCGACCACGCCGTACCGCAACGAGTCCGGTGGGGGACGGGACAACGTCACCACGCACATCTTCGCCACCGCACCGCTGGCTTTGACCAAGACTCCGGTCAGCATCACGCTTCCGAAGAACCGCGACCTGCGGATCTTCACGCTGGCCACCGGCTGAGGGGACTCCGGATGAGCCGCCCGTGCGGCCCCGGTCACTCGGCGTCTGGTAGCCCGGCTCCGATCGGCTCGCCGCCGTCCTCAGCGAGGGCGGCGGCGACCAGCTGGGCGTTCGCGGCGAACTCGGCGTCCGGCACCTTCGGCAACATGTCGTCCCAGGCCGCGATCATCGCGCCGCGCATCTGCATCATCCCGAGCGGGCGCGCCAGGAACCACAGATGAAAGTGCTCGCTCCCGTCACCCCATCGGTTGAAGTGCGTTCGCCCCACACTGTCGATGCGCCGGATCGCGTTCGCCACCCGCTGGATCATCGGCCCGAGCGTCGCAGTCAGCTCGGCCGGCAGGTTGTCCAGCCGGTAATGCTCCCGCGGCTCGAGCACCGCCACGAACGGCAGGCCACTGGCCTCGAACCCGGCCTTGAGGTGCCACTGCTCGTCCCGCCAGATCACGAACCCCTCCGGATCCGCGCACTTCACGCATTGCCGGCCACCGTCCTCACCCGCTCGCGGCGGCTCCGGCAGGACAGGATCCGCGAGGCGAACCACCTCGACGTCTCCCTCGAACGGGAAGAACGGCGTGCCCAGTAAGGGCTCGGCTGACATGCGTTCGCCGTACGGAAGCCTGCGGTGGTACTCGGACGGAAGCTCGGTCATGCCCACATTCTGGGTCAGGCGGGGTCCTTGGCGGCGGCTATCACCCGGGTCAGTCGCTCGTGCAGCTGCATCAGCTCGTCGATGTCCATGCCGAGGCGGTCAACGATGGCCGGCGGCACCTTCAGGGCCTCCTTGCGGAGCGCCCGTCCTTTGTCGGTGAGCGCGACCGCGAGGGAGCGCTCGTCCCTGGCGTCGCGGTCGCGGCGGAGCAGGCCTGCGGTCTCGAGTCGTTTGAGCAAGGGGGACAGGGTCGCCGGCTCGAGCTGGAGCATGCCGGACAGGTCCTTGACCGAGACCGGCTCGAACTCCCAGAGCGCCAGCATGACCAGGTACTGCGGGTGGGTCAGCCCCATCGGCTCGAGGACCGGCCGGTACAGCGCGATGACGGTGCGCGAGGCGATCGCCAGGGCGAAGCAGACCTGGTGTTCGAGCGCCAGCGGGTTGTCGTCGGTCTGTCTCATTTTCGCTGCGGCCACACAGTGAGTGTACCAATCATGCGTAGGCTAATAGTTAGTACACTAACTAATGAGGAGGAACGATGGCGCGAGAGCACGTGCTGGTCGACGGCGACTGGCTCGAGAAGCAGCTGGACGACCCCGCCGTGGTGGTCTTCGAGGTGGACGAGAACAGCCAGGCGCACGCCGATCGGCACATCCCGGGCGCGCTCGCCCTCGACTGGCGGACCGATCTGCAGGACCCGATCCGCCGTGACCTGATCGGCCAGGACGCGTTCGAGCAGTTGCTGACCAAGCACCAGGTCACGCCGGACGACACGGTGATCTTGTACGGCGGGGACAACAACTGGTTCGCGGCGTACGCCTATTGGTACTTCCCTCTACGGTCATCGTGACGTGCGCCTGCTCGACGGTGGGACGAAGCGCTGGGAGCTCGACGGGCGGGTGCTGACCGATGCGCCGACCGTGCGCGAGCGCTCTCCACGCCCGGCGTCGTACCAGGCCCAGCCCGCGGACGGGAGCCTGCGCGCCTACCGGGACGACGTCGTGGCCGCCATCGGACGGGACAGCATCCTCGATGTCCGCTCGCCTGCGGAGTTCACCGGCGAGATCCTTGCCCCGGCGCACTTTCCCCAGGAGCAGCCGCAGGTCCCGGGCCACGTTCCCGGAGCGGTGAACGTGCCGTGGTCGCAGGCCGTGGCTGACGACGGCACCTTCCTCACCGACGAACGGCTGCGCGCGCTGTACGCCGGCGCCGGACTCTCACTGGGATCGGGCAGTGAGTCCGCCCCGGACATCGTCGTCTACTGCCGGATCGGCGAGCGCAGCGCGCACAGCTGGTTCGTCCTGCACGAGCTCCTGGACCAGCCGTCGGTCAAGAACTACGACGGTTCCTGGGTCGAGTACGGCTCACTCATCGGAGTACCGGTCGAGGTCTGATCCCGGACGGGCGTTGCAGCCAGCTGCAACGCCCGTGCAACGGGGCCACGGATCATCTGAGCACGACCCCTCATTCCGGGAGATCAGATGAGCATCATCACCGAAGGACGCTGGACCCCCGACGTCGTGACCGCCTTGTGCCAGCAGCTCTACGCACTCGCGCGGCGCGAGGAGGAGGCGGCGGCGAGCCTGGCCGCGCGGACGCCGTACTGGGCGCCGTCCCCGCCGTCGGTCGAGGCGCACCGGACGGCGGCCCGCCTCCTGCGGGCCGATGCCGATCGCCTCGAGTTCGAGTCCCGTCCCTGGGGTGTCCCGATCTGAGGAGGTGAGTCCCATGCTGGTCGAAAGTTCCGCGGTGGATCGGGTGGTGCTCGCCTGCGCGTCGGCGAAGTGTGACGGCCGGCAGGGCGAGCACGACTCCGAGACGGTGGCGTACTGGGAGACGCCCGACTCCGGCACGCTCGTCACCCAGACGTCCTGCCTGCGGTGCAAGCTGGAGACAATTCTGCGGCGATGGGTCGGACCGGCCCGTCCGCCCTCCCATGACTGCGGTTACTACACCGACGCTTCCGGGTCCTGCTCGTACTGCACCTGCTGATGACGTGGCCGAGCCTGGCCGCGCTCCGGGACAGCATGCTGACGGGCGATCGGACCTCGGTCGCAGTGGTCGACGAGTGTCTCGCCCGGATTGATGGCTCTCAGTTGGGGGCTGTACTGGCACTCAACGCGCACGCCAGAGTTGATGCCGCCGCAGCCGATCACCACTTCCAGCGAACCGGTGAGCTCCTCGGCCCGTTGCATGGGATCCCGATCCTGGTGAAGGACGTGTTCGAGACGCGCGGGATCCCGACGAGCTTCGGCTGTCGGGCGTTCCGCGACTACTTTCCCGAGGCAGACGCAGAGGCCGTACGGCGGTTGCGCGCGGCCGGAGCCATCATCCTCGGCAAGACCGCGACCCCGGACTTCGCGATGTCCTGGTTGTCGGACTCGTCCATGGGAAGGACGGTCAACAGCCGGTCGGCGGCGCATGAGGCCGGAGGTTCGAGCAGCGGTTCGGCGGTCGCCATTGCGGCTGGGCTCGTCCCGGTGGCGCTCGGGTCCGACACCGGAGGGTCTGTCCGGGTGCCGGCGTCCTTCAACGGCGTGGTCGGGATGCGTCCGACGACCGGCCTCCTGCCGACGCAGGGGTTGGCAACGCTGGTGGCAGTGCAGGACACTCCGGGTCCGCTGACCACCTGCGTCGACGACGCAGCACTTCTGCTGGACGTGCTGGCAGGTCGGTTGCTGCGGGCAAATGAGCAGCAGACCTACCGGCTCGGGCTCCTCGCACTGCCAGACGGCCCGGGGGAGTGGGACGGCTCGGAGCAGGTCTCCGCCGTGGTGGACAAAGCCTTCGGCAGGCTCGGTGTTCGGGTGGATGAGCTCGAGTTGCCAGGACTTCCAGGGCTGCTTCGCGACAGTTCGCCGTACCTGGTGGTGGCGCGGGACGATGTCGATGGCTTCCTGCGCTCGAGAGGTGGCCGATCCTTCATCGAGCTGTATGACGACGGCGTCTTTCCCGATGCGCTGGATCTTGCCGAGTTGCTCGCGAGTCGATCGTCGGCCGGTGGTCGTGCGCAGCTGTACGCCGCACGGCACCGACTGCGTGACGCGGTCGTGGGCGCGATGACCGATCGGGGCCTCGACGCGCTCGTGTATCCGACGGTGAGTGTGCCGGCTCCGCGGCTCGACCGGGATCGCGAAAAGCTGCCGAGCAGGCGGTTGCCCGTCAACACGTTGATCGCTTCCCAGGCGGATCTGCCGGCGCTGAGCTTACCCGCGGGCAGGACTGACGAAGGGTTGCCGGTCGGCCTCGAGTTGCTGGGCTTGCGGGACGCGGCGCTGCTGAACCTGGGACGCCTGGTCGAGCGTGCCTTAGAGACCTAGGTGACGTTCGACCTCCGCCCACGAATCAGCGTCGGCGGCGAGTGGTTGGTCGTGGTCGCGGGCGTGCCAGGCGGTCGACACGACCGCCTGGAGGAGCCGGTGCCGAGTGACGGTACGGCGTACCGACACCACGCCCTCCGGCGAGATCGTGACGGCGTCGTCGGGTTCGGGGCGTCGGCGAAGGCCAGGTTGGAGCAACCCTGACAGGTCGAACGCGAAGTACGTCGGGCGCGCGTCGTCCTCGGCGAACGCCAGGTCCCGCAGGCTGCTCGCGCCGCCCAGGACGAACATGGAGTCGACGCCGGCCGAGCGGGCGCCGACGATATCCGTGTCGAGGCGATCGCCGACCATGATCGTGTCGGAGGGGTCGCAGCCGAGCCGGGAGCAGGCGAGGTCGAACAGCGCCGTACCCGGTTTGCCTGTCACATAAGGGGAAACCGGCGTCGTGGCCCGGACCGCCCCGACGAACGCGCCGTTGCCCGGCGCCAGACCGCGTGCGGTCGGTATCGTCGCGTCCAGGTTCGTCGCCACCCACAGCGCACCCGCCTGGGCGAGGTAGCCGACCTCGGCCAGGTCGCGCCAGGTCACCTCCAGCCCCGCTCCTTGGACCACCGCTTCGACGGGCTGTCCATCGGCTAGCTCATCGACGCGCACGGGCTTCAGGCCGACCTCGCCGAGGGCCTCGGTCACCCCCGATCCACCCACCGCCAGGACTCGTGCGCCCGGCCCGAGCCGGTCGGTCAGGTACGCCGCGGCCGCTTGTGCACTCGTGACGACGGACCAGCCCTCGTCACTGAGGCCCAGCTCGCGCAGATGTGTCGCCGCCGCAGCAGGCGGCCGGGATGCGTTGTTGGTCGCGAACACCACTGGCACTTGGTCGGCAATCATCGAGTTCAGACTCGGGACCGCGCCCGGCACCGCGTGAGGGCCGCGATAGACCACACCGTCGAGGTCACAGATCACCCCGCGGTAGCTTGCAAGAACCGTCACGAACGCGCCCCGCCGGCGGCCAGCGCCGCGGCCACGGATCCGCTGGCACGCCGGCAGTTCTGCAGCAGGATGCGTCCACTCTCGGCGGCGTCCTCCGTGCGTACCCAGGCCTCGGCGGCCGAGGCGACCAGCGGACGTGAGAAGCCGTAGGTTACCCGCCACGAATGGCCCGGGTCCGAAGCGATGGCCTCCAGATGTGAGCAGGCTTGATCCAGAGGTTGCCCACCGGAGAGCAGCAGTACGCCGGGAGTCTGAGCCGGAATGCCCTTGTCCAGCAGAGCCGTGGTCAGGCGAGCGACCTGCTGGGAGTCCGCGGGCACCGGGTTCGTAAGGCCGGGCACGACCATGTTGATCCGCACCAGCAGATGGCGGGGATCGACGCCGGCCCGGTCGAGCTCGGTGCGCAGGGCGAGCAATGCGTTGGTCGTGACGGCCTGGGTGATGGTGATGCTGGAGGCGCCGAGCTCCGGCATGGCGATCGTCAGGATGGGGAGGATCCCAGCGGCCTGTGCTGCCGCGGCACCGCGGGCGAGAGTCTCCGCACTGATGTGAACAGAGCCCAGCGGAACGTCAAGCGGGGAAAGGTTCTCGCGCCACTCGACGAACGACGCGCCGCGCCCGGCGAGGTGTCCCAGCGGGATCTCCTGCGTCGTCATGCGGACGCCGATCAACGGTCGCAGCCCGTTGGGACGCAGCGCAGCGAACGCTTCGGGCGTGAGGAGCACAGCGGAGACGTAGTCGCTCAGGCCTTCCGTGCGCAGCACGGACTCGGTGAACCGGTGGGCACGGTCGGTGCCGACGAGCGCCTCGGCGTACTCGTCGACGACCAGCAGTCCTTTGGGTGGCGCCAGGATCGCGGCGGCGGTCTCGTCCATCGTGCGCATGTCGGCCTCCTGCAAGGAATGTTTCGTCGAAGCTAAGGTCCACCACCTGGCGGCGGATTCACCCTTGGGGCTGAGTGGACGGGTGATTCCGGCGGACGGCTACCACCCCCGCGGTCACCCCTCGGGTGGATGCCTCCCGGCGCCCGCGCTGGTGTGCTCGGAGCAGCCAACACCCCTGCCGCGAGGAGTGCCCATGCTCACCGAACGCCTGACGCTGTCCCAGTTCCTGACCGAGGACCGTCGTCGCCGCCCTGGTTCGAGCGAGGAGACCGACGCGTTGATCGCCGACGTCGCGCTGGCCTGCAAGGCGATCTCGAAGCGGATCGCGTCCGGCGCGCTGTCCGGCGTACTCGGTGCCGCCGGGGCCACGAACGTGCAGGGCGAGCAGCAGCAGAAGCTCGACGTACTGGCCAACGAGATCTTTCTTCGGACCACCGAGTGGGGTGGGGTGCTGGCGGGCATGGCGTCGGAGGAACTGGAGGCGCCGTACCAGATCCCGGCCCGCCATCCGCGGGGCAACTGCCTGCTCGTGTTCGACCCGCTCGACGGTTCGTCCAACATCGACGTCAACGTGTCGGTCGGGAGCATCTTCTCGATCCTGCGCGCCCCGGTCACCGGTCCCGACGTCCAGGTCGGCGACTTCCTCCAGCCCGGAACGGAACAGGTTGCCGGCGGCTACGCGATCTACGGCCCGTCGACGCTGCTCGTACTCACGGTCGGCACCGGAGTGCACGCGTTCACGCTGGACCCCGACCTGGGCGAGTTCTTCCTGACCAGGCAGGACATCAAGGTGCCGGAGGCAACGGCCGAGTTCGCGGTCAACACCTCGAACCGCCGGTTCTGGGAGCCGGCCGTACAGCGCTACGTCGAGGAGTGCCTGGCCGGTACGACGGGTCCGCGGGAGAAGGACTTCAACATGCGCTGGGTCGCGTCCCTGGTGGCCGAGACGCACCGGATCCTGACCCGTGGTGGTGTGTTCCTGTACCCGCGTGACTCCAAGGATCCCGCGCAGGAAGGCCGGCTCCGGCTGCTCTACGAGGCCAACCCGATCGCGTTCCTGATCGAGCAGGCCGGCGGTCGCGCGACGACCGGACGGGAGCGTGTGCTCGAGGTCAAGCCGTCGCAGTTGCACCAGCGGATCGGGTTCGTCTTCGGCTCCCGCGAAGAGGTCGAGCGGATCGAGCGGTACCACGCCGAGTCCGCCGGCGACCCCGAGGACCAGAGCAACCCGCTGTACGGATTCCGCGGCCTGTACCGCGCGAGCGCCTGAGGAGTGGATCGATGTCAGCCAAGCACCCCGTCGTCGCGATCACCGGTTCGTCCGGGGCCGGCACTACCTCGGTGATGCGCACGTTCGAGCAGATCTTCCGGCGCGAGCAGGTGAACGCCGCCTTCGTCGAGGGCGACAGCTTCCACCGCTACGACCGGATGGGAATGAAGGACGAGATGACCCGGGCGCTCGCCGAGGGGGATCACACCTTCAGCCACTTCGGCCCCGACGCCAACCTGTTCGAGGAGCTCGAGGCGTTGTTCCGTGAGTACGGCGAAGCCGGCGGTGGCCGCGTCCGCAAGTATCTCCACGACGACCAGGAGGCGGCGCCGTACGCGCAGGAGCCCGGAACGTTCACGCCCTGGGCAGATCTCCCGGGCGACACGGACCTGTTGTTCTACGAGGGTCTGCACGGTGCGGTCGTCACCGAGAAGGTCGACGTCGCCCAGCACGCCGACCTGCTGATCGGCGTCGTGCCGGTGATCAACCTGGAGTGGACGCAGAAGCTGCACCGGGACAAGGCCAAGCGCGGCTACTCCACCGAGGCGGTGACGGAGACGATCCTTCGCCGGATGCACGACTACGTGAACTACATGTGCCCGCAGTTCTCTCGTACGGACGTCAACTTCCAGCGCGTGCCCGTGGTCGACACGTCCAACCCGTTCATCGCGCGGACGATCCCGGCACCGGACGAGTCGATGCTGGTGATCCGGTTCAAGGATCCGCGCGGGATCGACTTCCCTTACCTGCTGTCGATGCTGCACGACTCGTTCATGTCGCGCCCGAACACCATCGTCTGCCCCGGCGGAAAGATGGATCTGGCCATGCAGCTGATCTTCACACCGATGCTGTGGCGGCTGCTCGAGCGCCGCGACAAGACCCGCTGACATCCACCGTTCCCCTCAGGAGGTTCCGTTTTCATGACTGTTCGTGTCGGTATCAACGGCTTCGGCCGGATCGGCCGCAACTTCTTCCGTGCTGTCCGCGCCTCCGGGGCCGACATCGAGGTCGTCGCCGTCAACGACCTGACTGACCGGTCCACGCTGGCGCACCTACTGAAGTACGACTCGATCCTCGGCCGGCTGGACGCGGACGTCCGCGCGGACGGCGACGCGATCGTCGTCGGCGACGCCTCGATCGTCGCGCTGGCCGAGCGTGATCCCGGCAAACTCCCGTGGAAGGACCTCGGGGTCGACCTGGTGGTCGAGTCGACCGGCTTCTTCACCGACGCGAACCTGGCCCGCGCCCATGTCGACAGCGGCGGTGCCCGGAAGGTGATCATCTCCGCGCCGGCCTCCAACAACGACATCACGATCGTCATGGGCGTGAACCACGACGAGTACGACGCTGCGGCGCACACCGTGATCTCGAACGCCTCCTGCACCACCAACTGCCTCGCGCCGATGGCCAAGGCGTTGCACGAGGGGCTAGGCATCGTCAGAGGCCTGATGACCACGATCCACGCCTACACCGCGGACCAGAACCTGCAGGACAATATCCACAAGGATCTCCGCCGGGCCCGGGCCGCCGCGATCAACGTCGTACCGACCTCGACCGGGGCCGCGAAGGCGATCGGGCTGGTGCTGCCCGAGCTGAAGGGCAAGCTGGACGGCTACGCGCTCCGGGTCCCCGTTCCGACCGGCTCGGCGACGGATCTGACCTTCGAAGCGGCGCGTGAGACTTCCGTCGAAGAGGTCAACGAGATCGTGCAGGCGGCGGCCGAGGGAGACCTGAAGGGCTACCTGCGCTACTCGACCGATCCGATCGTCTCCACCGACATCGTCACCGACCCGGCGTCCTGCATCTTCGACGGTCCGCTCACGAAGGTGATCGGCAACCAGGTCAAGGTCGTCGGCTGGTACGACAATGAGTGGGGCTACTCGAACCGCCTGGCCGACCTCGTGTCCCACGTCGGCGCGAGCCTCTGAGCCGATGGCAACCATCGACGACCTCAGCCGCGAGCTGGGCGGACTTCGCGGCCGCCGTGTTCTGGTCCGGTCCGACCTGAACGTCCCGGTGGACGGCGGCACGATCATCGACGACGGCCGCATCCGGGCCGGCGTACCGACGATTCGGCAGCTCGCCGACCAAGGCACCCGAGTCGTGGTGACCGCGCATCTGGGCCGCCCGGACGGATCGCCCGACCTTGACTACTCCTTGGCGCCGGTGGCCGAGCGGCTCGGTGAGCTGCTCGGCGCGGAGGTGGCGTTCGCGACCGACAGTCTCGGCGAGAGCGCGCAGGCAACGGTCGACTCGCTCCAAGATGGTCGAGTCGCGCTGTTGGAGAACGTCCGCTTCAACGCCGGTGAGACCAGCAAGGACGCTGCTGTGCGCGGCGAGGTAGCCGACCGCTTGGCCACGTTGGCCGAGGCTTTCGTCAGTGACGGCTTCGGCGTGGTTCATCGCAAGCAGGCGTCGGTGTACGACGTTGCGCAGCGGTTGCCTGCCGCCATGGGGCAACTCGTCGCCACCGAGATCGGCGTACTCGAACGGCTCACGCAGGCACCGGAACGCCCGTACGTCGTCGTGCTGGGCGGAGCGAAGGTCTCGGACAAGCTCGGCGTGATCGACAACCTGCTGGGTAAGGCCGACAAGCTGGTCATCGGTGGCGGCATGGCCTACACCTTTCTGGCCGCCCAGGGGTACGAGGTCGGCAACAGCCTGCTCGAGAAGGACCAGCTCCCCACCTGCCGCGGCTACCTCAACCGCGCGGCGGACCAGGGTGTCGAGTTCTTGCTGCCGACGGACGTGGTGATCACGGACCGATTCGCCGCGGACGCTGTGGCCGAGGTCGTGCGTGCTGACCAGATCCCGGCCGACCGGATGGGGCTGGACATCGGTCCCGAGTCGGCGCAGCGGTTCGCCGCCGTGCTCAGCGATGCCCGGACGGTCTTCTGGAACGGCCCGATGGGTGTCTTCGAGTTCGAGGCGTTCGCCTCCGGGACCCGAGCTGTCGCCCAGGCGCTGACTGAGCTCGACGGGTTGTCAGTGGTCGGTGGTGGCGACTCGGCGGCCGCCGTACGGCTGCTGGGCTTCGACGAGACGGCCTTCGGGCACATCTCGACCGGGGGAGGCGCCTCGCTGGAGTACCTGGAGGGCAAGACTCTCCCCGGCATCGACGTACTCGATGCCGGGGAGGAGACGTTCGGTCAGCGGCTGCTCAAGACCCGGTGAGTGCGGTTGTAGGCGGTGTGGTTCGCGCGGGCCAGCAGGGTGCCGGTCACCAGGCCCAAGGTCGTCCACAGGAGGGCCAGCGTGCCGAATGACTTGACCCGGAACTCCCAGACCAGGCCGGCACCGACATCGGCGGGAATCGCGTCGGGACTGGCCGGGAGGCCGGCGAACAGGATGACGCAGCCGGCGGCCAGCACACCGACGACGCTCCAGGTGACGCGGGTGGACGACCATCCGCGTCGCCTGGCCGTACGGACGACAACGACAACCGCTGTGACGGTCAAGGCCGCGATGGCGATTGCGCACGCGTAGAGCAGCGTGCGCTGGGTGACCGTGTCCGGATCGCCGACCGCGGGCGGGTTGGCCGGATACTTGAGGCCGGGTGCGAGGGCGAAGATCGCGAAGCCCCCGCCGGCCACGACCAGGGCGCTCGCCAGCTCGCTCAGGTTCGACGAACGCCGGAAGCGGGTCAGGGCGACGGCGTAGAGCAGAGAGAGCAGGAGCGCCGCGACGATGACCGCCACGGCACCGCCGACCTGCTGCATGCCACGCGAGACGAGTTCGGCGTCGTGACCTGACTCGCCATGCGTGTGCTCCATGGCGGTGCGGCTGTCCTCGACCGCCAGCGCGAGCCGGATGGTCGGTTCGACGACCACGACGCTGAAGGTCGCGGCGACGGCGCCGGCGGCGAGTCCGCCGGCGAGTGCGGCACGGAGTGTTGACGGCCAGAGGTTCATCTCATCGTCCTAGTGGCAGGGCACGCCGAGAATGTGGCGGCCGTCGTGGGTGAACTCGTGGACGTACGGCGCCAGGGTCGACAGCACCGCGCCGTTGTCCTGGAGCATGAGGTACAGAGCGATCAACGACAGTACGGCGATGAGGTAGGCCCAGACCGGGATGCGTTCGGCGGCGGCCACTTTGCTCGACATTGGTCAGCTCTCCTTAGCTTTTGATGACAGTGCTCGTCGGTAGACCTCGAGGTGTTGCTCGGCAGTGGCCGACCACGGGTACCTCGCGGCGACCGCGGGCCCGCGCTGGGCGAGCCGCTCGCGGGTGGTCTTGTCGTCGACCAGGCGCGCGAGGCCCTGCGCAAGGGACGCGGCGTCACCCGCGCCGGTCATCAGCGCGTCCTGCTCGTCGGTCAGGAACTCGTGGAAGACGTCGATGTCGGAGGTGACAACCGGCAGTCCGGCCGCCATCGCCTCGAGGACCACGAGGCCCCAGCCTTCCTTCATCGACGGGAACGCGAAGCCGTCGGCGGCACCGAACCACTCCGGCAGCTCCTCATCCGAGACGGTGCCGAGCAGTACGACGTCCGTACCGAGCCGGAGCCCGCTCGACTCGAGTGAGCTGAGCACGTTCTCGCGGTACGCCCGGTAGTCCTGGAAGGAATGACCGCCGATGATCGCGAGCAGCGGCGGGTTCGGGTGCGTCGCCTTCAATCGGGCCAGTGCCTCGACGAGATAGGCGGTGCCCTTGCGCGGCTCGATGCCGCCCACGGTCAGGAAGACGAAACGGTCACCGGCGTTGATCTGCTCGCGCAACTCCTTGCGGCGCAGCTCAGTAACCCCGGCGCCGAACCGGTCGGTGCGGACGCCGTTGGTCACGATGCCGGCGTGGACCCCGTAGTCCTGCAGCAGTTTCTCCTGCCAGAGCCGGCTGACCACGAGGACGTCGTCCGGCTCCAGGATCGCGTTGCGCTGGCAGTCCATCAGGGCTTGCGTGGTGAAGTCGTCGACGTGGTGAACCGTGCGGATCAGGCGGAACGGCGTACCCGCGTCCCGGACCCGGGCGGCGGCCCGGGCCGAGATGCAGTCCTGGCTGTGCACGATGTCGAACCCGTCGCCGATCTCGGTGAGGTAGCCGGTCAGCGTGTCGATCGACTGGAACACGCGCTCCTCGAGCGTCGGCGCGGGCGGCGGTGCGTCGACCAGCCGCACGGGTACGTCGACCTCGCGGAAGAAGCCCTTGCCTTGGTCGGACAACGCCACCACGGTGACGTCGACCCCAGCAGCCTGCAGTGCCTCAGCAAGCTCGAGGGTGTGGACGACGCCACCGCGTGGCTTGACCGAGTACGTCGTGAGCGCGAGACGCAGGCGATCCTCCACGGCCATCGCCTACAGCTCCGCCGCGACCAGAGCGGGATCCCGCAGTGCGATCGCCGAGGCAGCCAGGGCGGCCCGGGCCGCCGTTTCGGTGACGATGCAGCCCGCGCGGCGCAGGGTCTCCTGCTGGGCCGCGAAGCCCTGCGGGTCGAGCTCGGTGCCGAGTACGTACGCCACGACGATCGCGCCGGAGCCCGTCACCTTCTCGATCGCGGGTGCGAGCATGCCGGCCGGATCGGTGTGAGCGCCGTCGCCGATCACGACGTCGAGGAGCACCGCGGCGACACGATCGTCGTCGACCTGCCGCTCGAGGAACTCGATGCGGGCCTGCGGATCGATCATCGGATGCGGCCGGCCCACGGTGTACTCCTCCTCGCCGAGGTCGAGGAACAGATGCGAATCGGGCTTGGCCGAGTCGACCGTGAGCGACTTGTCCAGTGGGACGTTCGAGTGGATCGGTCCGAGGTGATCGGTGGCGATCGTGAGCGCCTCGTAGCAGAGCGTTCCGCCGCTGTAGAGACCGACGACCTTGCGTCGCGTCGGTGACAACCCGGTGATCAGGCCGGCCACGTCTTCCGCCAGTCCCTGCACCACGTCCGGGGCCGAGCCGCCGACCTTCGCGAGCGTCTCGGCGGCGCCGCGTTCGAGGGTGTTGACCACCGTCACGTGGTCCGCGGTGGCGAGGCTGTCGCGCAGACCCATGAGCGCGGCGACCGTGGGCTTGGACGGCACCTTCAGCAGCCGTTCGGCCACCTCGCGCGACGGCGGCTTCGACACCAGCAGGATCGCCTCGGTCCGCTCGTCCGCGTCCAGCGCGCGGAGCGCCGACTCGGCCATCAGGCCACCGACCTCGGGGGACAGGTCGCGGCCGCCCACGCCGATGACGTGCGAGACCCCGACTCCCCAGCGGTCCAGGAGGCTCATCACTTCTTGCGCACCGGTTCCGGCGGCGGCGACGATGCCGACCGGTCCGGCGTTGACCCGGTTGGCGAATCCGAGGCCGGCTCCGGCGATCATCGCCGTACCGGCGCCCGGGCCCATCACCAGGCGGCCGAGGTCCCGGGCCCGTTCCTTGAGCTCGATCTCGTCCGCGAGCGGGACGTTGTCGCTGAACAGCAGGACGTTCAGGCCCGCGGTCAGTGCCTTGTGCGTCTCCAAGGCGGCGTACGAGCCCGGCACCGAGATGATGGCGACGTTCGCGTCCGGCCGTTCGGCCAGGGCCTCAGCCAGATCGGTGGCGTTCGGTACGGCGCCGTCGTCCTCCTGCACGTTGGCCGCGAAGAGCGCCGCCTCGGCGGTCTCGAGTGCTGCCGCCGCCGCGTCGTCGTCCTCGGCCTGCACGGCCAGGACGAGGTCGTTCGCGGCCGCGTCGTCCACGTCGCCGGCGATGCCCTGTTCCGCGAGCGTCTCGAGGTTGGCGGGGGTGGCCATCAGGGCCCAGCCCCAGGACACTCCGGGCGATCCCAGGATCGCGCGGGTGGCCTCGAGGAGGCGGACGCTGTCCTTGTAGGAGTTCTTGCGTACGGCGACGCGGGTGCTCATCCGACCAGCTCCTTGGTGGTGGCAGGGGTGGGGACGTCCTCGGTCAGGATCCGAGTGCCACGCGCTCCCTCCACGACCCCGTGGGGTTCGTCGAGGGTCGCGTAGACGAGTTCAGGCGTGGTGATGGCCGCGAACCGCGGCTGTTCGGCCGGCGACGAGCCCTCGACGAACTTGATCGCGGCGCTCATCTTCGGGCCCATGCTGCCGGGCGGGAACTGGCCGTCGGCCAGATGCCGGCGGGCCTCGGTCACGGTCAGCTCGTGGACGGACCGCTCCTGCGGCGTACCGAAGTCGAGCTTGACCGACGGGACGCCGGTGACCATGACGAGGGCGGTCGCGTGCGCCGCGGCCGCGATCCGTTCCGCGGCGAAGTCCTTGTCGATGACGGCGTCCACACCGCGGTAGGCGCCGTTCTCCTCGATCACCGGGATCCCGCCGCCGCCCGCGGCGACGACGATGTGACCCGACTGCGTGAGCGTCGCGACGGCGTTCGCCTCGAGGATCGACTGCGGGCTGGGGGAGGGGACGACCCGGCGGAAGCCGCGACCCGCGTCCGGGATCATCGTCCAGCCGCGAGTGGTGGCGAACCGCTGCGCCTCGTCCTGGCTGAAGAACGGCCCGATCGGCTTGGTGGGGTTGGTGAAGGCGGGGTCGTCGCGGTCGACCAGGATGTGGGTCACGACGGACACCACACCGGAGATCTCGCGGCCGCAGACCTCGTGCAGCGCCAGGCAGATCAGGCTGCCCAGCGCACCCTGGGTCATCGCCCCGAGAGAGTACAGCGGCAGCGCCGGCACCAGCCGGGCGCCCTCTTCGTGCTGGATCGCGAGGTTCCCGACCTGCGGGCCGTTCCCGTGCACGATGATGATCTGCCAGCCCTTGCGCAACAGCGACCGGACCGACTTGGCCATCGCCAGAGCGTTCGAGTACTGCTCCTCGAGGGTGCCCCGCTGGTCCTCGCGGGTGAGGGCGTTTCCGCCGAGGGCAATGACGGCGATATCGCTCATTCCGGCTCCAACTCGTCCGTGCACGTCAGTCGTGCGTCCGCCTGATCGGATGCCACAACATAGCAGATGGACGTGTCGTATAGTAGATATCGAGTGGACCGACCAGGGAGCTGCGCCATGACCGACGAGATGACCGCCCGTGCCCTCCGATCGTCCTGGCGGGCGTCGGAGCAGTCGCTGTACTCCATCGGTGGCGGCGACGTGGAGCGCTATCAACGCGCCATCAGGCTGGTTCGCGCGGTCGCCGACGACCTGCTGGACATCAAGTCGACCGATGCCCTGGTCGATCGCTGGCCGGAGGCCGGCGGGATCGTCGCCGCCGCGGCGGAGCGCACGGGTCTGACGCTCGGCTCACTGCCCGTGGATCAGGTCGCGGGAGCCGCCTTCGCGCTCCGCCAGGTCGCTTTGCAGGCCGAGGAAACCCGGCGGGCCCGGTCCGAGCTGATCGCCGCGGCCAGGGCGGAGGGGGCCGACTGGGTGGTCCTGCATGAGACCGGTGATCCGCTGGCCGGATTCGCGGATCCCTACGGCTCCACCCGGATGCACCTCGAGTCCGGTCTCGCGATCGTCGCGGCGGTTCAGCCGGATCTCACCACGGGTGCCGCGGTCCACACGCTGACCGTTGTCCGGCTCGACCTGCGCACCGGCGACCTGGTGGACGACGACCCGGGGGTCGCCGACCTCGCGTACTCCGACAGTGCGTCGTTCCGCAGTGGGCAGGCCGCCCTGCGGGAGGTCGTGGAGGAGCTCGCGGCGACGGACCGTATCGGATGATAGACGGATTTATCCGTCAGGAGATAAGGTGGCGCAATGACCCAGACCGCACAGACCCGCACCCCCATCGCCACGGTCGACGACGGTAGTCGGCTGAGTGACCTGATTCTCGAGCTCCAGGAGAAGGGCCTCGCGGTCAAGGGTCCGCTGGAGCGCCGGCCGGGCGGTGCCGGTCCGTCGGACGCGGGCATGATCTGGGTCGAGGGGACACCCGTCACCGTTCCGGTCGACGCCGCGTACGTCGCGAGTACGCCGTACTCCCTGGAGTCGGAGGACTCCGGCCACGGGATCTACCGGGACGGGGTGCGCCTGGCGTCCGCGACGCCGGCCGGGCGGCCGCGCTTCTACGACCTGGAGACCGCTGACGGTACGCCGTACTGGAAGCTGGCCCTGATGCACCTGGACTCGCTGGCGAGCACCGTGCTGCAGACCTGTGCGTACTGGGGCACCGACGACCAGTGCAAGTTCTGTGGCATCGGTGTCTCCCTCGCGTCGGGCAACACGGTCAAGGTGAAGCGGCCCGAGCAGCTCGCCGAGGTGGCGGTCGCCGCGCGCGACCTCGATGGAGCCGTGGACATCACCCTCACCACCGGTTCGACCTGGGGGAAGGACCGCGGCGCGTACTACGTGAGCAAGTGCGGTCACGCGATGAAGGAGGCCTCCGGGCTGCCGGTGGAGGTTCAGTTCGAGCCGCCCACCGATCTGGCCGTCATCGACAAGGTGCACAGCCTGGGCATCGACTCCCTCGGCATCCACGTCGAGTCGTTCGATCCCCAGGTGCTCGCCCACGTCGCGCCGCCGAAGGCCCGGACCGGGATCGAGCGCTACTTCGAGACCTGGGAGTACGCCGTCGAGCGGTTCGGCGAGGGGCAGGTGTCGACGTACGTCATCCTCGGCATGGGTGAGGATCCACAGCTCACTATCGAAGGCTGCAAGCGGGCGATCGACATCGGCGTCTACCCGTTCATCGTTCCGCTCCGCCCGGTGCCCGGGAGCCTGATGGGCGATTCCGTCCCGCCGAGCCGGGCCTACACCGAGAGCATCGCGCGGCAGGTGGCGCCTGAGCTGGTGAAGCGGGGACTGACCGCCGATAAGGTGTCGGCGGGCTGCGCACGTTGTCAGGCCTGTTCGGCGCTGGGCTCGCTGGAACGGACCATTCAGCTGGGTATGCCCAGCCTCCCGGTGCGAAGTGCATCATGACCGAGATCGGTGTTTGGCAAGCGCTCGAACGTGATCTCGCCAAGCACTACGCGATCCGGCAGCGGGTCTTCGTGCTCGAGCAGCGGATCATGGAGTTCACCGATCTCGATCCGCACGACCGGGACGCGAACACGATCCATGTGCTGGCCGCGCAGGGGTCCTGCGCGGCGGGCACGGTGCGGTTGTATCCGCTCGACGGAGAGCTCTGGCAGGGCGACCGTCTCGCCGTCCTGCCCTCGCATCGATCGTCGATGGTCGGCGCCGAGCTCGTCCGCTTCGCGGTCGCGACGGCCGGCTCACTGGGTGGCGCGCAGATGCTGGCGCAGATCCAGTTGCCCAACGTGCGCTTCTTCGAGCGTCTCGGCTGGACGCGTGCGGGCGCGGTCGCGCCGTACTGCGGCCTGGACCATCAGCCGATGGTGTTCGACCTGACCCAGGCGCCGGCCAAGACCTGGCCCGGCCGACCGGCCGAGCTCCTGCTCGAACCGCTCGTGGAAGTGCAGGACCTGCGGGCCGGCTGACTCAGCTCCAGAGGCCGGTGATCGTCTCGGTCGCCAGATCCATCAGGACCGCTTCGTCAGCGCCGTGACCGATGACCAGCCTGCTGTCTGAGGTCACTTGGCCGACTTCCGCGCAGGCCAGGCCGTGCCGCTCGAACACCGCCGCACAATCCGCCGTGCGATCGGCCGGGGTGGTCAACCAGAACGCGTACGTCGGAAACGCCACCAGCCACCGCAGTGGGTCCGTGTCCACCGGGGTCGGCATCAGACCGAGGTCGATCCGCGCACCATGGCGGGTGAACTCCAGCAGCATGGCCAGCGAACCGAGCGCGCCGGCCATCGACACGTCCTTGGCGGCGAAGGCCAACCCGTCGTCGGCGACCTCGGCGAGCAGCCGGACATCGCGAGCCAAGGTCGCCGACTGCTCCGAGATCGACGTGAAGAACGGGAAGTCCGGGCGCATCGAGCCATTCAGGCAAGCGACGAACATGACTGCCTGACCGGGCCGGACGTGCGCCATCGACAACGGCGTACGAACCTGTCCGAGCGCGAACGCCGACAGCGAGGTGTCCGCGTCGGCCCGGGTCAGGTGGCCGCCGACGATCGGCACATCGTACATCTTCGCGGCGTCGGCCATCCCGCGGAGAACCTCGGTCAGGTCGGCGTCGCGGCCGACCACGGTGTTCACGATCGCGCGCGGGACACCGCCCATCGCGGCGACATCGTTGACGTTGGCAAGCACACTGGCGATGCCCGCGCCGTACGGATCGTTCTGTACGAACGAAGGCGCGATCGCCTCGCCACACACCACGGCCCGCGCACCGTCCAGCTCCACGACGGCGCCGTCGTCACCGGGGCCGTGCAGGGGATCGCTGGCGTCGACGAAGCCGGCCACCTGGGCGATCGCGCCCTTCCCGGACACCCCCGCGTGCCGGCGGACGACCGCCACCACCTCGTCCACGGAGAGGGCCGACTGGATGCTGGTGCGGGATGGACCGGTCATGCTTCGTATCGTATAGTAGATGCTCATATCGGTCGAGAGATATCCGCTCCGGCTGTCCCCCGCGAAAGGTCCCCGTGATGAGTGAAGCTCCCGTCGTCGACCTGCCGGCCGCCGTTGACGTGGTCAACATCGGGCTCCCCCTGTTCGAAAGCGCGTTGCGCGACCAGGGCCGGCCGGTCATCGGTGTGGACTGGCGGATCCCGGGCGGCGGTGACGCTCGTACCGTGGCTGCGCTGGCCCGCGTCCTCGGACCGCAGGCCGCAAGGATCGATCAGGCCAACGCGGAGGTGATCCGCCGGCTCAACGAGGGCGTGCCTTTGCTGGTCGGCATCGACCGCGCGGGTGCCGTCATCGAGGGCATGGGTGAACGCGACATCCTGCACTGCGGCCCGGCGATCGCCTGGGCAGAGATGCCGGACCCACTCCAGCGCTCGGTGCGGGCGGCCGTGGTCGCGGAGGACTGGGCTCCTGACGTCGCCGCAGCGGGCCGGTTGGTCGAATCGGGCGAGGTGCGCCTCAAGCCGGCCAACGAACATCGGACCGTCGTTCCGATGGCGACGTCGATCGGCCCGTCGGCACCGGTGTACGTCGTCCAGAACGAGCTCGGCGGCACCACGGCGTACTCGAGCATCAACCAGGGATCCGGCGCGGTGCAGTGGTTCGGCGTCGACAGTGACGACGCGATCGCCCGGATCCGCTTCGTCCGGGACAAGCTGGGACCAGTGCTGGCCGAAGCCCTGGCGAGCCACGGACCCTTCGACGTGTTCGCACTGGCCGCGCAAGGCGTTCCGATGGGCGACGACGTGCACATGCGGGTCCAGGCGACGACGAACCTCTTCCTGCGCGACCTGCTGCCCTACCTGGTCCGCGCCACGCACCCGAACGCGGCCGAGGTGGCGACCTTCCTGAGCGGCAACCACCTGATGTTCCTCAACGTGGCCATGGCCGCGGCGAAGTCGCTGGTGGAGTGGGCCGGCGAGGTGCGCGAGTCGAGCATCGTGACCACGATGGCGCGCAACGGTACGACGTACGGCGTCCGGCTGGCCGGGGGCGGCGACGACTGGTTCCTCGCGCCCTCGCCGCCGATCCAGGATGCCTTGTACTACCCGGGTTTCGGGCCGGAGACCAGCGCACCGGACATCGGTGACAGCGCGGTGCTCGAGCTCGTCGGACTGGGCGGTCCGGCCGCGGCCAACTCGCCCGCGGTGGCCGGCTTCCTCGGTGGCCGGATGTCCGACGCGATCGCTGCCACCCGCAGCATGCAGCGGATCTGCGCGGGGGAGAGCCCGCGGTTCCGGCTGCCGATCCTGGACAACGTGGGTACGCCGGTCGGCGTCGACGTCCGCAAGGTGGTGGAGCTCGGCGTCACACCCGCGGTGAACACCGGCATCATCCACGCGACCGCCGGCACCGGCCAGGTCGGTGCGGGTGTGGCCTGGGCCCCGATCGAGTGCTTCACCGAAGCCTTGCTCGATCTCGACCGGCGTCTCGCCTGACCGCGTGACAGCGTGACAGCGCACCTCGCGCCGATCGTCGCCGGGCAGGGCGTCGCGGCTGCTCATCCCGACGGTGCCTACGGGACCGTCGTCGGGACGTTCCGGCACGGCTGCTACGTGCAGGTCCACGGCGACATGTACGCCGTCGCCGGGTCGGCCGTAGCACCCGGCCCGATCCACCTGATCGTCGAGCCGGCTCCGTCGCACGTGCCGGAAGGCCTCGCGGTGTGGCGCGACGGTGGCCGATTGCGGTCGACGGAATGGCAGATCGACCTGGCCGGCGCACCAGCCTTCGCGCCACCGATGCCCGGCCTCGCGGAGTTGCGGCACGCGAGTCCCGCGCTGCAGGCCATGCGAGATCGGTTGGCCGTCCCCGACGACCTGCGCAACTCGTGGGAACCGGTCCTGCGAGCCGTGGCCGCCGACGATCTCACGACCGCCAGGGAACTGCTCGAAGGCAGGGGCGGCGGTCTGACACCGACCGGCGACGACGTGCTCGCGGGTGTCCTGCTGGTCCACGCCTGGCGTGGTTCCGATCCGGACCAGCTGTTGCGCGTCGCGCGGACAGCGGCGACGACGAATCTGAGCCGCTCATTCCTGGCCTGGGCGGCTCGTGGTCAGAGCCTCGCGCCCGTGCACGACCTGGTGGCTCGCGCGGCGGCACACGATCAACCTGGCTTCGATCAGGCTGTTGCGACCGTGTCGTCGATCGGTGGGTCGTCGGGCGTCGCGCTGCTCTGGGGCATCGGGCTCACCGCCACCGGCTCGGTCACGACTGCGCGCGCGGCAGCCGGCCCGCCTGCGCGAAGCACGCCCTGAGCTGGCGGGGGAGCGTTGCCTCCAGGCGACGCAGTGCGTCACGTGCCTCGTCCGGTGCGCCGACCTCGCCGAGCAACAGCAGGGAGCCGGTCTCCCGGGCAAGCGCTGCGGCCTCCTCGCCACGTCCCAGCAAGTGGAAAGCCAGTGCCTGGTACTTGAGAGAGCGGGCGGCCTTCGCCGCCTCCAGCAGCGCCTCCGGATCGTCGAGACCGATCCGGCAGCGCACCTCGCGGACGCGGAGGTCCGCTCGCCACCGGAAAGGCAGCCAGTGCTCGATCAGCCGACTGGCCGTCTCCAGCCGCTCGGCGGCGCGATCGAGCTGACCGTCCAGACGCTCGCTGTCCGCGAGGGAACACAAGGCATGCAGCTCCTGCTCGATCTGCAGGCTGCCGGCCTCCACCTCACGGGACTGGCTCAGCGCCAGCTCGGACAGGTCGTGGGCCCGATTGCGCTCACCCAGCTCACGCCACACCCAGGCCAGGGTCGTGTTCGTCCGGGCCCGGTAGAACGAGACGTCGTACCGCTCGAGGATCGCGGCCTTGGTCTGCAGCACGGTCAGGGCGCCCGACAGATCGCCGGCATTGCCCCGCGCCAGCCCGGCGAAGAACAATGCCCGGAGCAACGGATGGAACGCGCCGATGCTGTTCGAGATCGAGACTGCGTCGTCGAGCACCTCGATGGCCTCGCCGTACCGGTCGGCGTGCGCGAGCAGGGCACCGAGGCAACTCGACACCGATGCCTTCACGGCACCGACCTCGTCCCCGTTCTCGTCGAGGGCACGCTCGTACGCGCGATACGCGGCGTCGAAGTCGCCGGCCCAGTGCTTGGTCCGGCCGAGGAGGTTCCAGGCGCTCGGACGCGCGCCAGGCATCCGGGAGGCTTCGTCTGCGCGTGCCACGGCTTCCTCGACATCGCGCCGGTAGTACGCCGTCCAGCCGAGCCGCTCGACCGCGGTGGCCCGGAGGGAGCGATCGCCTCGGGCCAGGGCCAGCGCCTCGGCTTCCTGATGGTCCTCGGTCGCCGCGTCGTACTCGCCAAGCTCTTCGTACGACGCGCCGCGGCCGATCAACGCAAGCCCTTCGAGCTCTGGATCATCCGCGGTGCGCGCAGTGTCCAGTGCCGAGGTGAACAGGCGGACGGCGTCGGCGTTCGCGAAGGATCGGCGCGCCAAGGTGGCCGCCTCGTACCAGGACCTCGCCGCGGCGACGGTCAGTCCGGCGCGTTGCTGATGATGGGCCCGCAGCTCGGGCCTGGCCAAGAAGATCTCCGCCAGCTGACGGTGCCGCAGTACGCGGACCGGTCCGGGCAGGTTGTCATACAGCGCCTGGCCCAGGATCGGCGGCGAGGAGACGAACAACTCGTTGCGGGAGGCAAGCAGTCCGGCCGCCAGCGCCTTCTGTAGCGTGGGCATCAGGTCGACGGCCGGGCGGCCGACGAGCTGTTCGAGGGTCTCGACGTCGAAGGCGGTGCCGATCACCGAGGCCGACTGCAGGAGTTCCTCGACGTCGCGGCAGCTGCGCCGTACCCGGTCGAGAACCATCGACCGCAGGGTGCCGGGGATGTCCGACTCGTCCTCGCCGCGGCCGAGGGCGGCGAGCACCTCGACGACGAACATCGGCTGGCCCTGCGTCAGCTCCCAGACGAAGGCGGCCTTCGGCGCGTTGCCCGCCTGCTTGGCCAGCAGGGCCACGTCGGCCTCGGTCAGCGGGCCGAGCTCGACCAGCAGACCGTTGTCCGCCAGGGCCCGCAGCTCGGAGTCCAGCCGGTCGGACGGAACGGTCGCCACGACCAGGAGCGGCACCTCGTCGATGGTGTGCAGGAGCCATTGCAGCGCTTCCACCGTGGCCGCGCCGGCGAGGTGCAGGTCGTCGAAGAACAGCAGCAGCGGCTGGTCTTCGGCCGTTGTCGCGAGCACGTGGCGCAGCGTGTTGAGGATCCGTCGATGCTCGATCTCCGGACTCGCCCGCTGGTACTCCGTCACTCCCACGACGTCACGCAGATCCGGCACCAGCTCCACCGCGGTGTCCGTCCACGAACCGACCAGGGCAGGCAGGACGTCGGGAGGGGTTGAGAGCAGAATCCGGCTGAGCACCGTCACAAGTGGCTGGAGCGGCGACGACCGCTCGCCCTCGAAGCAGTCGACCCGGATCGCGCGGGCGCCGCTGCGATCCGCGTAGTCGTCCAGCTCCTGGGCCAGCGAGGAGCATCCGGAGCCGGGACTGCCGGTGACCAGGATCGCCCCGGCCTGACCGGCGGCCGCGGCATGCCAGCGGTCGACCATCTCGGCGTACTCGTCCTGCCGACCGATCAACGTCGAGGAGCCGGCAACAGCGCCCGGGCGCGGGGCGCGCACCGGTCCAGGGTCGGCGCCACTCACGATCGCGCTGAACAGGGCGTCGGTCTCCGGGCTGGGCTCGACCTCCAGTTCCTTGCGCAGTTCGAGGCGGAGTTCGTCGTACGTACGCAGTGCCGAAGCGCGATCGCCGAGCTGCCACTGGGCATTCATCAGCGCGCGACCGGCCTGCTCGTCGTGGTGGGAGTGGGACAGCACCGACTCGGCCTGGTTCGCGATCTCGCTCCACATGCCGAGCTGGGCCTGGGCTTCCCAGCTGGCACGGTTCAGTCGCCGGGTCAGTGCGTCGACGTGTCGCTGCTGGTCCTCGGCCCAGCTTCGTTGGGCGACCGCCGGCGGAAGCTCGGGGTGACCGCGGGTGAGCAGTCCGAAGGCACGTCGCGCCGCGGTGACTGTCACGGCCGGGCTCAGCGCAGCGCGCGCGTGGGCCGACTTGGTCAGCTCCTCCAGCAGGGCCAGGTCACTGGTCCAGGCCCGGCCGCAGTTGAAGCGGTAGCCGGTGGACGAGTGTCCGGTGATGACATCCGGTCCGATCGCGCGGCGCACTCTGCTGACCAGCGACGCGATCACCCGGTCGGCGGTGAGCGGAGCGTCGTCATCCCAAAGGGCGTCCACCAGGGCGTCGATATCCACCACTGCACCGCCCGCGGCCACCAGCCGGCGCAGCAGAATCCCGGCCCGGCCCGCGGGGACGGGGCCGAGCGTGCGCCCGTCGGCGTCGGTGACCTCCAACGGGCCGAGCACGAAGACGGTCGAGGGCGCCGTCGAGCTGGACATCGGTGACGCTCCTCTCACAGGTCCGCCGGCATTTCCTATGATATAAATACATCACTGATAGTGGAGGATGTGATCCTCCCGGGCGAGTCGGTCGGAGAGGCGGGCGTCATGGCTGGTGCGGGTCCGAGCTTCCTGGTCCTGCCCGAGCGACCGCCCAAGCCCCGGTCGGCCGGGCTCACCCATGTGTTGGACA
This sequence comes from Kribbella sp. NPDC026596, assembly GCF_040638415.1. NCBI lineage: Bacteria > Bacillati > Actinomycetota > Actinomycetes > Propionibacteriales > Kribbellaceae > Kribbella > Kribbella sp. NPDC026596. Next base: position 45,703 of record NZ_JBEZYF010000023.1, read on the forward strand.
AAGGGTATTCCCTGGACCGCGTCGAGTCCTTGCTCAAGGTGTATTCCGGCTGGATCGACGTCTGGAAGTTCGGCTGGGGTACGGCGTACATCGAGCCCGCGCTCGCCGAGAAGGTCCGGGCGCTGCGCGACCACGACGTCAGGCCGTGCACCGGCGGCACCCTGCTGGAGATCGCCTGGCTGCAGGACCGGGTGGACGAGTTCTTCGACTTCGCCACCTGGGCCGGTTTCGAGTCCGTCGAGGTGTCCCGCGGGAGCACCGACATGCTCCTGGCCGAGAAGCACCGGATCATCCGGCAGGCCCGGTCGCTCGGGTTCGAGGTCTTCGCCGAGGTCGGCAGCAAGAACCCCGGGGACATCGTGTCGGCGACCCAGTGGACGGCCGAGCTCGAGGCGGATCTGGACGCGGGCGCGGGCTGGCTGGTGGCGGAGGGTCGCGAGAGCGGCACCGTGGGTCTCTACGACATGGGCGGCCACCTCCGCGAGGACCTGCTCGACGCCCTCGCCTCGTCTGCGGCCGCCGGCCTGCTCATCTACGAGGCTCCGCAGCGCGCGCAGCAGGCGGACCTGATCCGGCGGCTCGGCCCCGAGGTGAACCTCGGCAACATCGCGCTCGACGACGTGCTGGGCCTGGAGACGCTGCGCCGCGGACTCCGCTCCGACACGATCGGACTCGGCGTCGCGCTGGAGACCTCGACCCGTGCGCACTGAGGAACGGGCCGCGACCCGCCCGACGGACCCGGCTGCGCCGAACGTCATCCCGTCGCGCTACCGCCAGGTCGCCGTGGCCGCCGTTCCAAGCCTCGATCCCGACTGGCTGGTCGAGCATTTCACCGACCGCGAGGTGTACTTCCGGACTCGGTTCGTCGTGGCCCGGTACGACGACCGCGTCGCTCTGGTCGAGGTGGATCGCAAGGCGACGGACGACCTGTTCACGCTGACCGTCGCGGCCCGGGTGCTGGCCGGACCCGACGACTGTGCGGTCGTGGTCGACGAGAGCGTGGACACCGGGGTCCCGTCCCAGCTGGCTGCCGCCGCGGAGGCCTTCCCCGGCGTGAAGTGTGTCGTGGTCGAAGGCTCGTACTCCCACGTGAGCTTCATCCTCAACCCCGCACCGATCCGGGTCAGGTTGATCGACGTGGTTCCGCCGGGGCCGGCCAAGTTGCTCGACCAGGTGCGCCGGGTGCTGGCCACGGCCGAGGATCTACCACCGGTGGTCGTCGTACCGGATCTCTTCGACAGTCGGCGGCTCCTTGCCGAGGCGTACGACGTACCTCCGCGAGACGTGCTGATTCCCTGCCGGGGTTCGGGGATGGACTTCCCGGGCAGCACGGTGTCGTTCCTGGACGAGCGACCGCCCGTGCGGGACTGGACGCTGCTCGGATGCGAACGCTCCAACCAGATCCATCACTGGTTCTACGGCAGCACACCCGAACGGGTCGACATCTGCCCCCGGCAGTGGCTGACCTCCGACGGACAGTCGACCCTGACCCGGTGCTGCCTGCTTCAGGAGGGCATCGAGAGCGAACGAACCGGAACGGTCGTGCCATGGGGCGCCTCGCTGGCCGAGGTCCGCGCCGCGCTCGAGACGATCGTCGATCGGTCGGAGGTCGTATGGACGCACATCTGATTGACTCCGCGATCTTCGGGCACCAGTGGAGTACGGCGGAGAGTCGAGCGCTCTTCGCCGAGTCCGCCCGGGTCGCGCGGTGGCTCGACGTGATCATCGCCCTCGCTGAGGCCCAGGCGGACGTCGGCATCATCCCGGCCTCCTCGGCGGCTGCCATCGCCCGACTGCGCGGCGTCGAGCTGGATCTCGCCGCCGTCGCGGAAGGCACGCGGACCACTTCGCACTCGACGCTCGGCCTGATCCAGGTGCTGCAACAGTTGCTGCCCGCGGAGGCGGCCGAGCATGTGTACTACGGCACGACCGTGCAGGACATCTCGGACACCGCGCAGGTGCTGGAGCTCGCCGAGGTCGGCGGTCTCGTCTGGCGGGACCTGTGGGCGATCGAGGCCGACCTGCTGGCGCTCGCCGGGCGGCACCGCGAGACGCCGATGCTTGGTCGCACCCACGGTCAGCCGGGGGCACCGATCACCTTCGGGTTCAAGGCCGCGACGTGGGCCGACGAGATCGGTCGCAGTCTGGAACGCCTTCGCCAGGGACGCGGTCGCTGGCTGGTGGGGGAGTTGGGCGGGGCGGTCGGCGTACTCGGGTTCTTCGGTGCGCAGGCGTTGCCGCTGCGGGCGGCGTACTGCGATCGGCTCGGTCTGGCCGAACCGGCCGTCTCCTGGCTGACCACTCGCGACCGGCTTGCGGAGTTCGCTCAGGTGATGGCGTCGGCGGTCAGTGCGATGGCCCGGATCGCGAACGAGGTCTACGTACTCGCGCGCGCCGAGCTGGCCGAGGTCCGTGAGCCGACGCCGTCGACCACTGTGGGCAGCATCTCGATGCCGCACAAGCGAAACCCGGAGGTGTCCGAGCAGGTCGTCACGCTGGCCCGCATGGTCCGCTCCTCGGCGGGTGTGCTAGGCGAGACGTTGATCGGCGAGCACGAGCGCGACGGACGGTCGTGGAAGACCGAGTGGGTCGTGTTGCCTGAGCTTGCGCACTACACGCTCGCCGCGGCCGGCATGACACGGTCCCTGGTCCGCGAGCTCGAGGTCGATCCCGCGCGGATGCTCGCAAACCTGGAGGCGACCGGGACCGCATCCTCGGAGCGGCTGCTGAGTGTGATGTCCGCGCGGCTCGGCAAGCACACCGCACAGGCCACCTTGCAGGACGCCTACCGTTCCGCGATCGGCTCCGGCCGTTCCCTCACCGCAGTGCTCGAAGGGCAGATCGAGCCCGCGGAGCTGGCCGAGCTCGACCGCTTCGACACCGGCGCCGCGGCCGAGATGGCGGACGAGGTGGTGGCACGCGCCGTCCGCCGCCGCGCGGGGGAGCGTGCGACATGGCGCTCGTGAACCTTCCCCGAGTACCGCTCGGGATCTTCCCGACCCCGGTGCATCCGGTCGCCGATCTCGCGGGTACGCCGGGACTGCGCGACGTCCTGGTGAAACGCGACGACTTGACCGGGTTCTCCTGGGGTGGCAACAAAGTGCGGACGCTCGAGTACGTCCTCGGGGACGCGCTCGCGGTGCGGGCCGACACCATCGTGGTCGCGGGCGGTCCCACCTCCAACTTCGCCGCCCTGCTGGCTGTCGCCGCCGCTGGGCAGGGAATCGCTGTCGTACAGGTCTGCTACGGCAACGAGCGTGGTGGCGCGGCGGCGCTTGCCTTGTCGAAGCGAGCCGGCGCCTGCGTCGAGTTCACGGGCTCCGCGGATCGCAGCAGCATGGACGAACGCGCGGCGGAGTTGGCGAGTGCGATGCGGGCCGACGGGCGGCGGCCGTACGTCGTACCCCGTGGTGGCGCCACACCTGTCGGCGCGTGCGGGTTCGCGGTCGCCGGCGTGGAGCTGGTCTCGCAGGTCACCGAAGCCACCGTGGTGATCCCGGTCGGCTCCGGCGGCAGCATCGCCGGACTGCTCGCCGGCCTCGCTGCGACTGGTTCCGGCATCGATGTCGTGGGTGTATCGGTGTCCCGGCCGGTCGAGGAGATCGAAACGCAGGTCGCGACGCGTGCGACGGAGTGCGCCCGGCTGCTCGGCATCACGGGAACGTTGCCCAGGTGGCGGGTGGTCGACGGACGGGGACCCGGGTACGGCGGGGGCTGGCCGGAGGCGGACGCGTTGGCGGGCGCACTCCTGGAGCACAGCGGTTTCGTCGCGGACCCGGTCTACAACGCGAAGGCGCTGTTGTGGCTGAACGGTCATCGCGACGAGCTGCCTGGACCCGTCCTGTACTGGAGCACCGGTGGGGCACTCGCCGCCGCCGACGAACTGACCACGGAGGCAAAGCCATGACAGCGGTGAACCCAGGTCTGAATTCTGGACGCCGGGTCGAAGGCCCTTCCAAGGACGGCCCCGCGCAGCAACTCGTCGACGCCGGGTTCGCCTGGGAGATCGCCGACGCACCGCTGCTGCACCACGGGCTGAACATGGCTGACATCGCGCACGTCCTCGACCTCCGCCACCGCCGCATCATCCCGGAACACGCCGCTGCGGCGCTGCTCGGCGTACTGCTGGAGACGCATCGCACCAAGCCCGAGGACTTCCCGTACGACGCCGCGTACGGCGAGCCGTACAACTCACGCGAGCGGCATTTCGTCGCCACGATCGGTGACGACGCCGGCTGGCTGCACGCCGGCCGGCCCCGGCGGGAGGCGGCCCGGGTCGCGCTCCGGATCCTGCTGCGCGGACTGACCGCTCGGCTCGCGGCGGCCGCGTCCGAGTTCGCCGCCACCACCTGTCGTACGGCGGCTCGCTACCGCGAGGTCTACATGCCGGACCAGACGTATCTCCAGCAGGCGCAGCCCTCGACGTTCGGCCACTACCTGCTCGGGTTCGTGCCACCGGCGATCCGGGACTGCGAACGCCTGCTGGACGCCCTGGCCCAGGTCAACACCAGCCCCGGCGGCGCGGGGTGTGTCAACGGCAGCCGGTTGCTGGACGACCGCCGGGTGATCGCGGACCTGCTCGGGTTCGGCGACGTCATCACACATACCCGCGACGCGATGTGGCAGACCGACACGTTCGTGGACGTCCTCAGTACGAGCGTCAGCCTGCTGTCCAACCAGTCCAAGCTCGCCGAGGACCTGGAGATCTGGTCGAGCCAGGAGTTCGACTACGTCGATCTCGCCGGACCGTACACGCGGGCGTCGGTGCTGATGCCGCAGAAGCGCAACCCGTACGCGTTGTCGATCGTCCGTGGCGGTGGCGGCGTGCTGATCGGGCGCCTGACGGGCTTCCTGGCCGTCGTGAAGAGCCCGTCGGCCCGCAGCGACAACCTGATCTTCGCGTACGGCGAGATCCCGAAGGCGGTCGAGTTCGCGACCCGGATCACCGCGCTGATGGAGGGCGTGGTGGACACGCTGAGCGTCAACGAGGAACGGATGTGGCAGCGGCTGGAGGAGGGGTACACCCAGGCCACGGATCTGGCCGAGTTCGTCATGCTGCGCTGCGGCCTGGACTACCGGGCGGCGTACCTCGTGGTTGGCGAGGTGGTTCGCGACGCCAGCCGGCGCGGGGTGCGTGGCGTCGACATCACCTCGCCGGACCTCGATCGCGCGGCCACGTCGGTGGTCGGGCGCGCCCTCGAGCTCGACGCCGAGGAGATCCGGACCGTCCTCGATCCGCGCGCCATCGTCGCCACCCGCAGCGCCCTCGGTGGCGCCGCCCCGGAGGCCGTCGACGCGATGACCGAGGAGTACCTCGCGAAGGCCGTGGATCTCGGCTACCGGGCGAACCACGAGCTGGAGAGGTACGCCGCGACCGAGGCGCGACTGCTGGCAGAGGCCGAGCAGGTCGCCGCTGGACGGGGTGCATGACCGGCGTTGCAACGCCGTGCAACACCTGTGCAACAGCGCCCGGCAGTATCCGTTCATGGACACGTTCAACGCTGAAGCTGACTGCTGTGGATGCCGCTTCGAGCAGAGCGCGCCGGCGCACCATCGTCGGCTCCTCGCCTTGGAGACGCAGCCCATGACCTCCCTCGTGGAGCTCATCGAGATGGCCGCCACCTGGGGCGAGCTCGAGTACGGCGAGACCGAACCGGTGATCCCCCCGAGCGAATGGATCGATTTCGCCGCGGAGCACGCGTGGGTCGATGCGAACCGCGTGTTCGATGCGCTCGTGGCATTGGCCTCCCTGGTGCCACGAGCGCAGTCCACCGCCGTCGAGAAACCCGTTCGCATGCTGGTGTCGGTGTGAGCGGCGCGAGGAGCCCCCGATGACCGAGGTACCCCGGATCGCGATCAACGGCCTCGGCCGGATCGGACGTGCGCTGCTGCGGGCGGTCATCGCCCGCGACTCGTTCGTCGACGTCGTCGCCGTCCATGACCTGACCCCGGCGGCAACGCTGGCCTACCTGCTCCAGCACGACACGGTGCATGGCCGACTCGGCGTACCGGTGGCAGTCGGCGACGACGACGAGCTGATCGTGGGCGACCGCCGGATCAAGGTGCTGCGCGCGAACCATGCGGGGAACCTGCCCTGGTCGTCGCTCGGCGTCGATGTGGTCGCCGAGTGCAGCGGGCACTTCACCAGCAGGGACCGAGCCGGCGGGCATCTGCGGGCCGGCGCGAAACGGGTGATCATCTCCACCCCGACCGACTCGGCGGAGGCGACAATCTGTCTCGGTGTCAACGAGTCGAGCCTGGACCCGAACGCGCACCGGATCATCTCGAACGCTTCGTGCACGACCAACTGCGTCGCGCCGATCTTCGCGATCCTCGACGAGGCCTTCGGTGTCGAAGGTGGCTGGGTCGACACGGTCCACGCCTACACCAACGACCAGCAACTGCTCGACCTGCCGCACCACGACCTGCGCCGGTCCCGGGCCGCGGGTCAGAACATCATCCCGACCGGAACGGGTGCCGACACCGCGCTCGCCCGGGTCCTGCCGCAATTGAAGGACCGCGTGCACAGCGTCGCGGTACGCGTCCCCGTGCCGGACGGCTCGCTCAGCAACGTTGTCGGCATGCTCCGCGGCCGCGCCACGACCGAGGAGGTGCGGGATGCGTTCATCCAGGCCTCATTGTCCGAGCGCTGGTCCGGCATCGTCGGCGTGAGCGACATGCCGATGGTCTCGAGTGACGTGATCGGCGACCCGCGGTCCTGCGTGGTGTCGCTGCAGGACATCGAGTCGCACGGCAACACCGTCCGCGTCTTCGGCTGGTACGACAACGAGTGGGGCTACGCGAACCGCTTGCTCGACCTGGTCGAGATGGTCACGCTGCGCACCAACGTCAGACGCACCGCCACCGACAGCGGCACGCCCAGATCCATCCTGGTGCGGTAGTCAGCCGCGGCGTTCCGGGAGGGACACCCAGATGACCTTCGTGACTCGCGCCGAGGTGTTACGCCACGAGTGCTTCTCCTCCGTGCGGAAGTGCAGGGAGTCGCCCGCGCCGAGACGGTAGGTCTGCTCGGCCACCGTCAGCTCCAGCTGCCCGGACTGGACGTGGACCAACGCCTCGCCGGCCGGGCGCCGGTCCTCGTCGGTCGACTCCGCGCCCGCGCCGATCTCGGTGACGCTGGCGGTCAGCTCGAACGGCCCCGACTCCGCGGAGATCGAGCCGGTAACAACGTCGCCGCCAGGTGACGTACGGACCCGCCGCTGGTTGCGCGGCGTGAAGCTCACCGGCGTGGCCGGGGCGTCGGTCTCGTCGATGAAGTGCGCGACCGGGACCTGGAAGGCCGCCGCGAGCTTGAGCAGCGTGGTGATGGTCGGGACCATCGTGCCCTGCTCCACCTTGTGGATCGCCGCCGGCGAGACGTCGGACCGCTCGGCGAGCTGCTGCAGCGAGAGCCCGAGGCGGCCGCGCAGGACGCGCAGCCGCGGGCCGATGCCGGAGACGACCGCGGAGACGTCGGACTCCGACAGCGTTCGGCCGTGCGGCGCCGGCGCGTCGTCGCGGATCCGTGCGGATCGTGGGGATGCAGGTGTCACCCGGGGCTCCTTCGTTCGCCGCCGAGTCGCATCGGCGTTTAGTAGACGCAGTATATCCGATGGTTGACGGATGCTCGTGTCGCCCATAGTGTACGAGTTTATCGGATAAGAGATTTCCCGTCATTCCCCCGGACCCGAGGAGTTGCTGGTGGACGGCATTCACGACATGGGTGGCACCCATGGCTGGGGTACGGTCGCGATCGATCCCGACGAGCCGGTCTTCGAAGAGGACTGGCACGCCCGGACCTTCGCGCTCGGTCTTGCCTCGATGGGAGCGTCCGGGACCAACCTGGACGCCTTCCGGCACGCGCTCGAGCGCCTGCACCCGGTCGACTATCTCGCCGATGGGTACTACGGGCGCTGGCTGGCCGCCGCCGAGCTGCTGCTGGTCGACAGCGGGGTGCTCGCTCCGGGTGCCGTCGAGGCCCGTGCGCGCCGGCTGGCCGGCGAGGACGTGACCGAGCCGGCCGACGTCGAGGTGCACAAACCGTCGTACGAACGCGGTGGCCCTGGGTCGCTGCGGCAGATCGACGACAAGCCGGCCTTCGAAGCCGGTCAGCGGGTCCGGGTCCGTGAGTTGTACAAGTCCGGCCACACCCGGATGCCGGCGTACGTGCGTGGCCGCACCGGCGTCGTCGAGGCCCGACGGCCCGCCGCGGTGCTGCCGGACAGCACGGCGCACTTCACCGGCGAGGACGCCCAGCACGTCTACACCGTGCGCTTCGAGGCGACCGAGCTGTGGGGGCCGGACTGCGAGCGCTCGACCCTGTTCATCGATCTCTTCGAGAGTTACCTGGAGGAGAGCCAGTGAGTTCCGATCCCCGTTCCGTCGACCGGCCACCGGCCGCGCTGCGCGCCGAGGCGCTCGAGGAACTGCTCACCGAGCGCGGTCTGGTGAAGACCGAGGTGCTCGACGGCTTCATCAATCGCTACGTCAACGACGTCGGTCCGCTGAACGGCGCCAAGGTGGTGGCCAAGGCCTGGGTCGACCCGGAGTACCGCGAGCGGCTTCTCCAGGACGGCACCGGCGCCATCAAGGAACTGGGCTTCGGCGGTCCCCAGGGCGAGCACATCGTGGTCGTGGAGAACACCGACGAGGTGCACAACCTCGTCGTCTGCACGCTCTGCTCCTGCTACCCGTGGCCGGTCCTCGGACTGCCGCCGAACTGGTACAAGGATCCGGCCTACCGGTCCCGGGCGGTCCGGGATCCGCGGGCGCTGCTCGCGGAGATGGGTCTGGACCTTCCCGACGACGTCGGCATCAGGGTGTGGGACTCCAGCGCCGAGAACCGGTACTTCGTACTCCCACGGCGCCCGGAGAACACTGAAGGCCTCTCCGAGGAGGAGCTCGCCGCTCTGGTGACGCGCGACGCCATGGTCGGCGTCGCCAGGGTCGAGGTGGCGGCATGACGGAAACGCTCGAGAACACCGTCGTCGGGATTCCTCGCTCGAACGGCGAGCTCGTCTTCGCGCAACCGTGGGAGAGCCGGGCCTTCGGTATTGCCGCCGCCCTGGCCGACCAGGGGCTGTTCTCCTGGAAGGACTTCCAGGCCGGCCTGATCGCCGAGGTGTCCCGGCGGGCGGACGAACCGGGGGAGTACAGCTACTACGACCGGTGGCTCGGCGCGCTCGAAGCGCTGCTGACCGAGCGCGGTGTGGTGTCGGTGGACGACATCGATGTTCGCGCAGACGTGCTTTGCCACCGCCCTGCCGGTCATGACCATCGCGACGAGGACCATGGCGACCACACGCACTGACGGTCAGGTGGTAGCCGGCCGCACCGTCGAAGGTGTCTGGCACGGCGGCTACCACTGCTCCGTCGCGGCCGGGTCCTTCACGATCGAGGTCGACGAGCCCGAGGAAGTCGGCGGAACCGACCTCGGGCCGCAGCCGACCGACCTGTTCCTCGCCTCCGTCGCCTCCTGCTACACGCTGGCGATCAGCCACGCGGCCCGGAAGCGCTCGATCGACCTCACCGAGCTGTCCGTCCGCGTCACCGGCGAGTACGACGGGTTGCAGTTCGGCGCCGTCCACGTCGAGGCCCGGATCGGTGCACCCGAGGCCGAGCTCGAGCGCCTGGTCGAGGCGGCCGAACGGGTCTGCTACGTGACCAACACCCTGCGCTCCGGCCTCCGGCTGACCACCCAGGCGGTGTGTTCCACCGCTGTCCCTACTGACGGAAGTGAGTTCTCGTGAAGATCGTTGTGATCGGCGGCGGTGCCGCCGGGTTGGGGGTGGCCGGCGCCGCCAAGGGCCAGGACCCATCGGTGCAGACCGTCGTGTACACCGAGTACGAGGACGTGGCGTACAGCCCGTGCGGGATCCCCTTCGTGCACGGCAAGGAGATCGAGTCGTTCGAGAAGCTGTTCCTCGCGACCAAGGAACAGTACGTTGCCCAGGGCATCGACGTGCACTACGAGACCACCGTCGAGAGCATCGACCCGCGGTCGCGGACCATCAAGGTCGCCGGCGAGGGCGAGGTGGGCTACGACAAGCTCGTGCTCGCGACCGGGTGGAACTACGACACCCCGAATATCCCCGGCGTGGAGCTCGGCGGGATCTACCACGTCAAGAACATCCGCGCCGCGATGGAGTGGGACAAGTACCTGGACTCGGTCGAGTCGGCCGTGGTGGTGGAGTCCGGCCCGATCGCGATGGAGATGGTCTCGGCCCTGCAGCACCGCGGGATCAAGGTCACGCTGGTCGATCCCGGCCCGTGGCCGATGGCCGACGTGATCGACCCCGACATCGTCGAACCGATCCGCAAGGACTGGGAGGACTCGGGCGTCACGCTCAAGTTCGGTGAGCACGTGACCGCCTTCCGGGGCACCAGCACGCTCACCCACGTGAGCACGACCTTCGGCGACGTCGAGGCCCAACTGGCCGTGATCGGCACCCACAAGGTGGCCAACACCGGTCTGGCGGGATCCGCCGGCATCAAGCTGGGCAGCACCGGTGGCATCGCGGTCGACCCGCACATGCGCACGTCCGACCCGAACGTCTATGCCGCGGGTGACTGCGCCGAGATCCCGCACGGTGTCTCGAACGTTCCGCTGCAGGGACTGTCGGGGAGCCACGCCTACGCGCAGGGCAAGACCGCCGGCATCAACGCGGCCGGCGGCAACCGCCTGCACAACCCGGTGTACGTGCCGTGGGGCATGCTCGCCGGGCAGTGGATGATCGGCGGTGTCTCGTTCGGCGAGACCCTGGCCACCGCGCTCGGCCTGCCGTTCGTGACCGGGGTCGCCGACGGCATCACCCGGGCGCGCTACTACCCGGGGGTCAAGCCGATCAAGGTCAAGCTGCTCGCGGACCCCAAGACCCGGCGGCTGATCGGCGCCCAGATGATCGGTGGCGAGGGGATCAAGGAACGCGCGGACTTCCTCGGCATCGTCGCCCGGACCGGCGTCACCATCGACACGCTGGCCACGATGGAGAACGTCTACTCACCTGCCATCGGCGCCCTGAACGAGCCCATCGCGATGGCGGCCCAAGCCCTCGTCGCGAAACTCTGAGGGGGCCCGGATGCCCTTCTTCCGCTGGCTTCGCTCGAACTCCGAGCACGCCCTGCTGCGTGATGCGCAACGCCGCATCGCCGCCAAGTACGACGCCAACCCGCCGGCCAGGCCGCACGGCCTGGAGGACCGCTGGTGGCGCCAGATCTTCGCGCCCGTCTACCGGTTTCTCCCCTGGGGCCTGCGCCGGGCCGTGATGCAGGCGATGCCCGGCAGTCACCGGATGGGCTGGCCGAAGCCGGAGTACCTCCCGCCCGGCGACCACTGAACCCCTGTTCCCGACCGGGCGCAGGTCATCCCACCAGCTCCGTACCGTCAACACCTCGAAGGAGTCAGCATCATGCCGAAGACGGTCACCATCGAGCCGCCCCAAGAGGGCGACATCCTGTTCAACGTCGAGGAGAAGGTGTTCCCCGACTACCAGGCCAACGAAGGCGACAAAGCGTACGTCTTCATGCACACGGTCCCCTTCGAGGGCTCCGTCGGCCTGGTCAACATGCTCACGGCCACCCGGCTGCAGCGGAAGGGGTTCGACCTCACCTTCATCCTCTACGGTCCCGGCGTCCTGATGGCCTCGGCCGCTCGCGGCTACCCGGCCGTCGGCAACGAGGGCTTCCCGGGCAACCTCGGCTACAACAAGCAGCTGCGGACCCTGATCGACGAGGGCGCGAAGGTCTACGCGTGCCGGTTCGCGATGGGTGCGCTGTACGGGATGCGTGAGGACGACCTGATCAAGGGCGTCACCCCGTTCAACCCGCTCGACGTGCTGGACGCCAACATCCAGGCCTGGCGGGACAAGGCCCTGGTGCTCGCGACCTGGACGGTCTGAACACCACGACGAAGCCCCGCAGCGGAATCGCTGCGGGGCTTCGTCGTGCTCAGAGGTACTGGCGGAACCACCTGACGAAAGCTGGATCGTCGAGCCCGTCGGCAATGAGCGCCGCACCGGACAGATCGTCGTCCTTGGTGTAGTCGTTGTGGGCGGCAACGCACCGCAGTCCGGCCGCCACTGCCGCGCGTACGCCGTTCTGGGAGTCCTCCACCGCCACGGTCCGATCGACCGGGCAGCCGGTCCGCCGCAACACCTCCTGGTACGCGGCGGGACTCGGCTTGAGGTCGGTCACTTCGGTGCCGGTGACAACGGTCTGGAAGCGCGGCCCGAAGACCCGGTCGAGCAGCGGCTCGACCCAGGCGCGGGTCCCGGTCGTTGCCACATGCATCGGTACGCCGCCCGCGTCGAGCTCGTCGAGCAGCCGGTGAACCCCCGGCCGGGCCTGGATCTGCCCGGCCGCGATCAAGTCCCGCATGATCGCCGTCTTGCGAGTATGCAGCCGCTTCGCCAGGACCCGTGCTTCACCAGACGAGCGGCCGGCGTTCTCGAACCAGAACGCCAGCCGCCTCGCCCCACCCGTGATCCTCAGCAGCCCGCCGTACGTCGTGATATCCCAGCGATCCGGCAGTCCCGCCTCCTCGAACGCGGCGTTGAAGGCAACCCGGTGACCGTCGCGTTCGCTGTCGACCAGCGTGCCGTCGACGTCGAAGACGACGGCGGCCAGCCGGTTCACCGCAGGTGCTCTTGGATCCGGGCGAGGACCGCCGCGGCGGTGAACCCGTGATGCGCCATCACTTCGCCACCCGGACCGCACGTGCCGAACTCGTCGATCCCGATCGCGAGATCGACCAGGCCGCGCCAGCCCACGGTGCTGCCGGCTTCCAGGCTGACGGTGAACGCGGCGGGATCCGGCACGTACGTCGACCGGTCCATCGCCGAGACCAGGCGAACGTCGTACCCGTCGGAGGTCAGCGCTTCCGCCACCTCCGCACCCAGAGCGACCTCGGATCCGGTCGCCACGAGCTCGATCGCGACATTCGACGCAGGGATTGGCGCCGCCTGGGGGAGCGTCTGGCGGGACAGAATCAACGCGGTCGGCCCGTCGGTCCGCTCCAGGGCGAGTCGCCAGGCCTCGGCCGTCTCGGCGTCGTTGGCGGGGCGCAGCACCTGCAGTCCGGGGATCACTCGCAAGGACTCGATCTGCTCGACGGGCTGGTGAGTGGGACCGTCCTCGCCGACCGCGATCGAGTCGTGCGTCAGTACGTAGACGACCGGCTGCCGCATCAGCGCGGCCAATCGGAGCGCGGGGCGCAGGTAGTCGGCGAACACCAGGAACGTGCTGCCGTACGCCCGGAACCCACCGTGCAGGCTGAGCCCGTTCATGACCGCGGCCATCCCGAACTCCCTGATCCCAAAGGCGATCGTGGAACCCGAGTAGTCGTCGCGCGTCACCACAGCACCGCCGGTCGCGGTCCCGGTGGAACCCTCGAGGTCGGCCGATCCGCCGACGAGTTCCGGCATCAATGCCGTCGCAGCCTTCAGACAGGCCTGGGACGACTGCCTGGTGGCCCGAGGCGCTTCGCCGGGGACCGCGAGCAGGGCATCGCCGAGGCCCTCCGGCAGTCGCCGTGCGAGACTGCGATGGAACTCCGCCGCCCGCTGCGGGGCGTCGACCTCGAAGGCCGCGACGGCTGCGTTCCAGGCAGCGCGTTCGCGCGCACCGGACAGCGCCAGCTCCTTGCAAGCGGCCCGCACCGGCTCCGGCACGCTGAACGGCGGATGCTCCCAGCCGGCCAGCCGCTTGGCCTCCGCGGCCAACTCCTCCCCAAGCGGGGAGCCGTGTGCTTTCGACGTACCCGCGACGCCTGGCGCGCCGTGGCCGATCATGGTCCGGACAGCGATCAGGCTGGGACGCGGGTCGGCCTTGGCGCGCGCGATCGCGGCGTCGACGGCATCCACATCGGTGCCATCGGCAACTTCCTGCGTATGCCAGCCGTACGCCGCGAAGCGGGCGATCTGGTCGTCGCTGGAGGACCGGCCGACCGCGCCGTCGATGGTGATCGAGTTGTCGTCCCAGAGCACGACCAGCCGGCCCAGGCCGAGATGCCCGGCCAGCGAGGCCGCCTCGTGGCTGACTCCTTCCATCAGGCAGCCGTCGCCGACGATCGCGTACGTGTGGTGGTCGGTGATCTCCGGGTACCGCGCGTGCGCCATCCGCTCCGCGAGCGCCATCCCGACCGCCATGCCCAGCCCTTGCCCGAGCGGACCCGTCGTGCACTCGACGCCGGCCGTGTGGCCGAACTCGGGATGCCCGGGGGTGCGCGACCCGAGCTGCCGGAAGCCGCGCAGCTCGGTCTCGGGAAGGTCGTAGCCGAAGGTGTGCAGCAGTCCGTAGAGGAGCGCGGAGCCATGTCCGGCCGAGAGCACGAAGCGGTCGCGATCCGCCCAGTCCGGTGCGGTGGGGTCATGGCGCAGATGCCGGCTCCACAGCGCCCACGCCATCGGGGCGGCGCCCATCGGCATCCCGGGGTGCCCGGAGTTGGCCGCCTGCACCATGTCGACGGCGAGGAAGCGCAAGGTGTCCACGGCCAGTCGGTCGGTTTCGACGTACGGCGTTGCCGATCGCTGCAGGAGTTCAGTCATCAGGCAGCCTCCTCGTTGCGTGCGGCGTTGGCCGCAGCCGTGCGCAGCTGCCGGACGGCCGCTGCCTTTCCGTCCGCGTGCGCGTACATCCACGAGCCGGAGATGAAGACGTCCGCGCCCGCGGCTGCCGCGCCGGTGATGGTCTCGGCGGTGATTCCGCCGTCGACCTCGAGCTCGATCGGCAGGCCGGTCTCATCGATCATCCGGCGCAGCCGCGCCACCTTCTTCTCCACCGCGGGGATGTAGGCCTGACCGCCGAAGCCGGGGTTGACCGTCATCGCCAGCACCAGGTCCGTCTCGGACAGCACGTGCTCCACCACGTCGGCGGGTGTGTGCGGATTCAGCGCGACCCCGCTGCGTACGCCGAGATCCCGGATCCGGCCCAGAGTCCGGTGGAGATGGGTGCAGGCCTCGGCGTGGACGATGATCAGCTCACAGCCCGCCTCGACGTACCGAGGCAGCAGGTCGTCGGGCTCGACGACCATCAGATGCGCCTCGAAGGCGACCTGGCTGTGCGGCTGGGCGGCCGCGATCACGTCGGGCCCGAAGGTGAGGTTCGGGACGAACACCCCGTCCATCACGTCCCACTGGATCCGGTCGACGCCCGCGTCACACAGCGCCCGGATCTCGTCACCGAGACGCGCGAAGTCCGCGGGCAGGACGGAGGGAACGATGAGCGGCGGGGGAACGCGAGGGGTGGGCTCGGACATGGGTGCGGCCTTCCTGGTCGGAGACTTCCAGCCCACCGCGTCACGCCGGTCGCGCACTCACCCGGCCGGGTGGACGGGTGGGTGAAATCCCCTGTGAACGCGAGGATTCCGGCTGTCGTCCGCTTATTCTTGGCCTATGCCGACCCCGCAGCGACTCGTCCTCGTCGACGATCACGAGATGGTCCTGCACGGGCTCGTCGCGATGCTCGGTCATTTCGCCGGCGAGGTGGTGATCACCGGGCAGGCGACGACGGCCGCGGCGGCACTCACCCTGGTGGCCGACGAACGTCCCGATGTCGTGCTGTGCGACGTACGGATCGGGAAGGAGAGCGGCCTCGATCTGTGCCGCCAGATCACCTCGCAGTACCCGGAGACCAAGGTCGTGCTGCTGACGGTGTACGACGACGAGCACTACCTGTTCCAGGCCTTGCGAGTCGGTGCCTCGGGCTACATTCTCAAGCGGATCGACGGCCAGGAGCTGGTGGCGCATCTGCGCCGGGTGCGGGACGGCGAGACCGTCATCGACCATGCGCTGGCGGGACGGGTGGCGCTGTCGGCTGCCCGGCTCAGCGCGGGTGAGTTCTGGCCGGGTGCGCATCTCGGGCTCACGCAGCGCGAGTCGGAGGTGCTGGAGCTGCTCGTCTCCGGGCACTCCAACAAGGGTGTCGCGAGCAAGCTCGTCGTCAGCGAGGACACCGTGAAGACTCATATCCGCGGCCTGTATCGCAAACTCGGCGTCTCCGACCGCAGTGGTGCCATCGCTGTCGCACTCCGTGAGGGTCTGTTCCGTTGACCGGCACCGCGCCCACCGCAGAGGAGCTTGCACAGATCCTCGAGGCCGATGGCGTGCTGCTGCTCGCCAGTGACGGCCGGGAGCTGACAGTCGCCGACCTGTGGCCACCGCACCCGTCGACTGCGGCATTGACCATGCCGGTGGGGTTCGGGGTGACCGGGTTGGTGGCTCGGAACGGCACGCCGGTCATCCTCGCGTCCGACTCGCCGCGCAACGCCTTGCACCGCCAGTTGCTGCGCCTCGAACCCCGGCAGACAGTCACCCGGATGTGCTTGCCGCTGCGCGGGCTGGAAGATCGCATCGTCGGGGTCCTGGCCGCACATCGCAGTCCGCGGACGCCGTTCGGTCCCGAGGACCTCGCCCTCGCCGAGCCGTACGCCGCACTGCTCGGGCTCCGCCTGGATGCCGAACAGCTGTGGCTGGCCGTGAACCGGCACCGGACCGAACGCGACCGCCTGATCAAACAGGCGATCTCGGCGCAGGAGGCCGAACGCCGGCGGATCGCCTTCGATCTGCACGACGGCGTCACGACAGCCCTGGCGTCGATGGCGTTCCACCTCTCGGCCGCCGACCTCACCGTCTCCGAGCTGGCGGCGCGCGACGCGACCGCGGACGACCAGTTCAAGCGAGCCCGGGCAGAGCTCGTGAGTGCCCGGGAGCTGGCCGATCTGGCGTACCACCAGACGCGGGCGGCGATCTCCGGTCTGCACAGTCTCGTTCTCGACGACCTCGGGCTGGTCGCGGCGATGGAGTCCCTGGTCCAGACGGCCGCCATCGGTGAGGGTGCTCCGTCGATCGACTTGCTGGTCGATCCCGCCGCCGCGCTGGACGACATCCCCGACCACGTCGCCGCAGCCCTTTACCGGATTGCCCAGGAGGCGCTGGCCAACGCGGTCAAACACGCCGAGGCCGACCGCGTCGTGCTATCGCTACGACGCGTCGGCGACTCGATCGTGCTCGGCTGCGCCGACGACGGCAAGGGGTTCGATCCCGCGGAACGGCGTACCGTCCGTGCGGGTGACGCGGACGGTGCGCAGCACTTCGGACTCAGCTCGATCGCGGAACGGTGCGCCCTGATCGAAGCCTCGCTGCGGATCGAGTCGGTCCCGCAGCGAGGTACGACGGTGTTGGTGGAGCTGCCGTTCTGAGTCAGCGGATCGCCTGGGCGGCCTGACGGCAGTTGTGCACCAGGACCTGCTGAGCGCTGGGCACGTTCCGGACGTCGCCACCCCAGGTGTGCAGGGCCTCACTCACCAGGGCACGCCCGAAGGAGAATGTGACCGGCCAGGGGCGCTCGCCGAGGCGGTGCAGCTCACGGAGCGACTCGCAGACGTCCGCCGTCGGCTGGCCTCCGGAGAGGAACGCGATGCCGGCCACGTCCGCGGGCACCAAGTCGGACAGGACGCCGAAGGTGGCGGCGGCGACGGTTCCCGCGGTCGCCGGTGCAGCATCCAGGCCGGGAGTCACGAAGTTGGGCTTGAGCACGATGCCGGCCAGGTCGACGCCGGCCTGCACGAGCTCGTCGAAGGCGCTGCGCAGCGCCAAGCTCGAGGCCTGCGCGGACGCACCCAGGTCGTGGTCGCCGGTGCACAAGACCTCCGGCTCGACGATCGGGACGATCCCGTGCTGCTGGCAGAGAGCGGCGTACCGGGCGAGTGCGTGACCGTTGGCCCGAGCCGAGTACGGCGTGATCGTGGCGACGTCGAACACCGCACGCCATTTCGCGAACGCGGCCCCGCGCTCGGCGTACGACGCGAGCCGGTCACCGAGGCCGTCGAGGCCCTCGGTGATCAACGCGCCACCTCCGCCCGGCAGCTTGCTCGTGCCGGTGTCGACCTTGATGCCCGGCAGGATGCCCAGCTCACGCGCGGCTTGGGGGAACGGGCGGCCGTCGCTGAGATCCTGCCCGAACGTCTCGTCGGACCAGATCACACCGCTGACCCAGTCCGAGAGCCCTTCGGCGGTGATCAGCAGCTCGCGGTAATCGCGTCGTGCGGTCGGGCTTGAGGCAATGCCTTCCTGTTCCAGCCGGGACGACATGGTTTTGATGGATTCGTCGGCGGCCAGGATGCCGCGACCGGCGTGAGTCATCCGACGGGCGATCTCGGCCAGGGTGGGAAGGTCGGTACGCAGAGTCGTGGTCATGCAGAGGAGCATGCGTGCGCTCGGCAGCGCCGTACTCACCCCTGTGGGCGAGACCGGGTGTGAAACGCCGCCGTACCAACCCGGTCCGGATCGCAGACGTGCCGCAGGAACAGTCGGCTGGCCGCGGTGGGATCCGCGGTGGTGCACAGGTGCCACGGGCGATCGACCGGAGTCCCGGGTACGACGTACCGCGCGAGCTCGCCGGCGTCGAGCTGACCGAGCACGGCCTCCTCGTGGACCAACGTGAGGCCGAGTCCCTGCCGCGCCGCCGCGACCGCAGCCCCTGACGTCCCAAGGGTGAGCAGGGGTGGCGCCGCCTGCAGCCGGGTCAGCAACGACAGCGTGGTGTCGCGCGTGCCTGACCCTTGGCCGGTGAGCAACCAGGTCGCGGTGAGCGGGTCGTCGTCGCGGCCGGGCCGGCCGACGAGCACCAGCTGATTGGCCCGGCGGGCGCGCGTGACCAGGCCGGATCCGCGGGGCGGGCGGCCGGCGAGAACGACGTCGACCCCATGGTCCCGGGCGAGGGCGAAGAGCTCGTCGCGAGGCAGGACCGACAACGACAGCTCGACCTGCGGATGCCCGTCGGCGAACGAGGCCATCAGCCGGGGCAGGACGTACTCGCTCGCGGTCGCCACCGCGCCGATCCGCAGCCGGCCCCGATCCGCGTCATGCACGGCGCCGGCCGCCTCGGCGAGCAGCCCGAGCAGCTTGCGCACGTACGCCGCGAAGGTCTCGCCGGCGTCCGTGGCGACGATGCCCCGGCCGGATTTGCTGAACAGCGCGGTGCCCAGGGCCGACTCCAGTGCTGAGATCGCCGCCGACACCGCCGGCGGGGTGACGTGCAGACTCTCGGCCGCCGCGCGGATGCTGCCGCCTTCGTAGACCGCGAGGAAGGTCTGGAGCCGTCCCCAGGTCGCCGCCGCCGGCAGATCGCTCATTGTGCACCTATCACTTAACAGTCAGCGAAGAAGTTTCAATTGTAGTTGACGCATTGTCGAGCGCACGCTGGTGACTCGACGAACCGGAAGGAGCAGCCGATGACGACGAGCGAGAACGGCCACAAGCCCAAGGAGCGCTGGGACCCGGGCGTGCAGAGCTACGCCGGGATGGGGTACTGGAACCCCGACTACGAGCCCAAGGAGACCGACGTCCTCGCGGTCTTTCGGGTCACGCCGCAGGACGGCGTCGAGCCGATCGAGGCCGCGGCCGCCGTGGCCGGCGAGTCCTCGACGGCGACCTGGACGGTGGTCTGGACGGACCGGCTGACCGCGAACACCCACTACCAGGCCAAGGCCTACAAGGTGGACCCGGTACCCGGGCGGTCGGGGGAGTACTTCGCCTACATCGCCTACGACATCGACCTGTTCGAGGAAGGGTCGATCGCCAACCTGACCTCCTCGATCATCGGCAACGTGTTCGGCTTCAAGCCGCTGAAGGCCCTGCGCCTGGAGGACCTGCGCATCCCGGTCGCCTACGTCAAGACGTTCCAGGGTCCCGCCCACGGCATCGTGATGGAACGCGAGATGCTCAACAAGTACGGGCGTCCGTTGCTCGGAGCAACCATCAAGCCGAAGCTCGGCCTGTCCGCCCGCAACTACGGGCGGGTCGTCTACGAGGCCTGCCGCGGCGGCCTGGACTTCACCAAGGACGACGAGAACATCAACTCGCAGCCGTTCATGCGCTGGCGGGACCGCTTCCTCTACGCGATGGAGGGCGTGAACAAGGCGACCGCCGAGACCGGCGAGATCAAGGGCCACTACCTGAACGTGACCGCCGGGACGATGGAGGAGATGTACAACCGGGCCGAGCTGGCCAAGGAGCTGGGCAGTGTCGTCGTGATGATCGACCTGACCATCGGCTACACCGCGATCCAGTCGATGGCGCTGTGGGCCCGGCAGAACGGCGTACTCCTGCATCTGCACCGCGCGGGTCACTCGACGTACACCCGGCAGAAGACGCATGGCGTGAGCTTCCGCGTGATCGCGAAGTGGTGCCGGCTGATGGGAGTCGACCACATCCACGCCGGAACCGTCGTCGGCAAGCTCGAGGGAGACCCGGCCACCACCCGCGGCTTCTACGACACGCTGCGGGACGACCACGTGCCGGCCAACCTCGGGAACGGGATCTTCTTCGACCAGGACTGGGCCTCGATGCCCGGGGTGATGCCGGTCGCCTCCGGTGGTATCCACGCCGGCCAGATGCACCAGTTGCTCGACCTGTTCCACGACGACGTCATCCTGCAGTTCGGCGGCGGCACCATCGGCCACCCGTTCGGCATCGCGGCCGGCGCCGAGGCCAACCGGGTCGCGCTCGAGGCCATCGTCAAGGCCCGCAACGAGGGCCGCGACCTGCTGCGCGAAGGACCCGACGTCCTGCGGGTCGCCGCCAGGTCCTGCGCTCCGCTCGAGGCCGCGCTGTCCACCTGGGGCGACGTCACCTTCGACTACACCAGTACGGACGCCCCCGACATCGTCCCGACCGCGACGGCCTCCGTCTGACACCCGAGGAGCACGATCATGCAACTGCGTCACGGGACTTTTTCCTACCTGCCCGACCTCACCGACGACGAGATCGCCGACCAGGTCCGCTACGCCCTGCGGCACGGCTGGCCGGTCTCGGTGGAGTACACCGACGACCCACATCCGCGCAACGTCTACTGGGAGATGTGGGGGCTGCCGCTGTTCGACCTCGACGAGCCGGACGGGGTCCTTGCCCAGATCAACGAGTGCCGCGCCACCTACCCGAACCACTACGTGCGAGTACTCGCGTACGACGCCAGCCTCGGCCGGCAGACGACCGCGATGCACTTCCTGGTGCAGCGGCCCGCCGACGAACCCGGATTCCTGCTCGCCCGGGTCGAGGGCCCGGACCGGACCCAGCGCTACGCCGTATCGCCGTACGCCACCACGCGCCCGGCCGGAACCCGCTACGGGGACGGATAGATGAGCGGGTTCGGCGTACCGCGTCCGACGGAGCCCGAGGAGGTCGCGGAACCGGTGGTGCTGACGGACGACGCCGAGCTCGATCTCTCGGTGGACGAGGCCGTGGCCAGGGTCGAGGACACCCTGGCCGCCCTCGACGCGGAGCTGGTCGGGCTGGCGTCGGTCAAGCGCCGGGTGCGCGAGATCGCCTCGCTGCTCCTGGTCGACCGCGCGCGTGGTCAGTTCGGGCTGACGTCGTCCCGGCCGACCCTGCACATGAGTTTCACCGGCGGGCCCGGGACCGGGAAGACGACGGTGGCGCTCCGGATGGCCGCGATCCTGCACGCGCTCGGATACCTCCGGGCGCCGCGGGTGCACACGGTCACCCGTGACGATCTGGTCGGCCAGTTCATCGGCCATACCGCGCCGAAGACCAAGGAGGCGATCGCGCGGGCGGCCGGTGGGGTGCTGTTCATCGACGAGGCCTACTACCTGTTCCGGCCCGACAACGAACGGGACTACGGGCAGGAGGTGATCGAGATCCTGCTCACCGAGATGGAGAACGAGCGCGGCGACCTGGTCGTCATCTTCGCCGGCTACCCGGACCGGATGGCGACGTTCTTCTCGGCGAACCCGGGCCTGAGCTCGCGGGTCCCGCACCACATCGCCTTCGAGGACTACAACCACGCCGAGCTCGTGCAGATCGCCGACCTGATGCTGACGTCGGAGAACTTCCGCTTCGACGAGGCCGCACACGCCGCGTTCTCGGAGTACCTGACCCGGCGGATGCGGCGGCCGCGGTTCTCCAACGCGCGCAGTGTGCGCAACGCGATCGAACGGTCCCGGCTCCGCCAGGCCCGGCGGCTGGTCGAGCTCCGCCGGCCGTTGCGCAAGGAGGATCTCGTCACGCTGACGGCCGACGACATCTACGGCAGCAGCGTCTTCCTCGCGGAGCCGGCCGAGTCACAGTAGGCCACCGACGTGACCCTGCCCTCCACCTCGTCCCAGAGCGCGTCGAGCTTCGCGCACAGCGTCCGCGCGACGTGACCGGGGAAGCCGGTGTGGGGCAGATGTGGGTGGGGACGCGTCGGTGCGGCGACGATGGCTCGCGTGAACCTTTCCCGCACGCGAGCCTCGTCGTCGGAGTCGAGGTGCTCGCCGAGCATCGTGGCGAGCCGTCGCTCGGCGGCGATGGTCCGGGTGAGGTGGTTGTGGACGCCGCCCCAGACCGAGGCCCACGGCATGTGGACTGTCTGGGCCTGGCCGTACTCCTTCGCCTTGGCCTTCACCAGCGTGTGCTCGAGGCGCCGGATCGCCTGCAGGTGGTCGCGAACCTCCGCCCGTCCGGCGGGCAGGTGCTGCGCGACCGACGGCAGCAGGACCCGGGTCGCCGCGGCCGTGTGGCGGCTGGCCTGGGCGAGGAACCGGTCGGTGTTCATCCGCGCGTCGCCGGGCTTGGCCGGCGCCCCGCGATGGGCGGCGGTCCGTAGCAGGTTCAGCAGGGCGGCGTGGCGTTCTTCGACTTCGCTCAAGAGGGTTTGCATCGGGACCACCTCGCGAGTTCGGGGCTGGGAGCTCCGAGTCTCCGGTTCGATTCACAAGCGCACAAGGTTGATCTTCGGCTCACCCGCGCGCTCACCCCTGAGGGTCAGGGAAGGCGCTGGACACCGGCGTAGAAGTAGGTGGTGGACAGACGGATCGGCTCGTCGCGACGCGGGTCGGGCGAGCTCGAGAGCGCCGTACTCGCGACGTTGTGGGCTGCCGAGGGACCGCTGTCTCCGGTCGAGGTACAGGCCGCGATGGCCGGCGATCTGGCCTACAACACCGTGCACACCATCCTGGTCCGGCTCGGCCGGAAACGACTGGTCGCCCGGGTTCCGACCGGCTGCCGCGCTCGCTACCGCGCGACCAAGAACGCAGCCGAGTTCGCGGCGGAGCAGATGCATGCGGCACTGGGCTGGGGATCGGACCGAACGGAGGTGCTGCGACGCTTCGTCGCCTCGCTGGATGCCGCCGACGCCGCCGTCCTGCGAGCCCTGCTCACGCGACAATGAGCGCATGGAGAAGCCTGACTTGGCGGAGTTGCTGGACCTCGAGCCGCATCCGGAAGGCGGGTGGTACCGGGAGACCTGGCGGTCGGACGCCGAGTTCGAACCCGAGGGGTACGGCGGGGTCCGGGCCAGCGCGACCGCGATCTACTTCCTGCTCGGACCGGGCGAGGAATCGCGCTGGCATCGAGTCCGATCAGCCGAGATCTGGCTGTGGCACTCCGGCGGGCCGCTCACACTGCAGTACGGCGGGACGCCGGAACAAGCCGACGCGGTCACCCTCGGAGCGGATGTGGGCGCGGGGCAACAACCTCAGGTGGTGATCCCGGCCGGTGCCTGGCAGGCGGCGCGGCCGGCCGGGGATCAGGCGGTTCTGGTGTCCTGCGTGGTGTCGCCCGGCTTCGATTTCGCCGACTTCACGATGCTCTGAATCCGGGCTCTGAGCTCAGGTCTGCGGTACGACGGACTCGCCGGTGCTCACCTCCGGAAGATGCTCGCGGACCATGTAGCCGCCGGCGCAGGCGATCCAGACCGCGGAGAGCAGCAACGGGATGCCGGTCATCAGGAAGCCGCCGGCCACGAACGAACCGTCGGTGGCGAACACGCCGAACGCGCCGGCGAACGACACCACGGCAGCCGCCAGGGCGAGGTACCCGAGCCAGTTCGGCATCACGTGGGTGCGCAGCACGCCGATCCCGGCCGCGGCCAGCGGCAGGACGGCGGCGAACCCGATCATCGTCGTCATCACCGCGGTCAGCTGGTACAGCATGACCGTGATCGCGGCGTCCCGGCCGTCGATGCTGAAGGCGGTCGCGGCGATCAGGCACGCGTTCACGAAGATCGCGGCGCCGACCAGCACCGAGCCCGCGAGGATCGCCAGGTGCACGTCACTGCGCTCGTTCCGCTCCCGGATCGCCTCGGCGAAGGCCGCGGCGAACCAGATGATCAATCCGGCCGCGGCGCTCCACATCAGCGCGGAGATCAGCATCGAGGTCCGGGTGTCGTTGAGGAAACTCGTGATCGTGCCCTCGGACTCGTCGACCGTGGGGAGACTGCCGGGCAGGAACCTGCCCAGGAGTGCGAGGACGACGAAGGCCAGTCCGGCGAAGCCACCCCAACGCAACTCATGTCGCTCAGTCATGGGGAACACCTCCAGTGCGCGCACCCCGACGCAGGGTGCGTCTACTGCTGATATTCCTCCGCTTGAAGCGGTCGTCAAGGGGTGCCGTCCGGCGAACAGGCGCGTCGTCGGACGGCTTCGCGAACCCCTACTGGAGAACGGTTGCCAGGGCCTCGTAGCCGGGCAGCAGATCGATGCCCTCGCGCCCCAGTTGCTGGATGGCGACGTGGTCGGCGCCCGCGTCCAGGTGGGCTTTCAACCCCGCCGCGATCTCCACGGCCGAGCCGTGCAGCACCAGCGCGTCGACCAGTTCGTCGCTGCCGCCGTCGGCGATGTCGTCGTCGGTGAACCCGAGCCGCTTCAGGTTCGCCACGTAGTTGCTGAGCTGCAGGTACGACGCCAGGTAGTCGCGACCGGTCGAGCGGGCGATCTCGGGGTCGGTCTCCAGCACGACCTTCTGCTCCGGTGCGAGCAGCACACCGCCGCCGAGCGTACGGCGTGCCTCGCGAGTGTGCTCGGGTGTCGTCAGGTACGGCAGCGCGCCCGCGGTGCGCGTGCCGGCCACGTGCAGCACCTTCGGGCCGAGGGCGGCCAGCGCCCGCCGGTCGACCGGGACCTTCGCATCGTCCAGGTCGTCGAGGTAGCCCACGATCGTCTCGTACGGCGACCGGTACTCGCCGGTGCGCTCCGGGTGACCGATGCCGACGCCGAGCAGGAACCGGCCCGGGTGCTCGTCCTCGAGCCCGTGGTACGACTCGGCCACCGCGGCCGCCGGCGTCTTCCACATGTTCACGATGCTGGTGCCGACGGCAACGGAGTTCGTTGACGCGAGCAACACTTCGGCCTCGCGCAGGTGCGCCTCCGGAGAGGCACCCAGCCACAACGTTCCGTACCCGGCCTGCTCCAGACCGGCCGCCAGCTCCGGTCCCCAGTGCTGAGGTCCGTGCCAGACGCCGTACCGTCCCAGTTCGACCGCCACGCCGTACTCCTCTCGTCGTCCTTGCCAGGGTGCAACTGGGAGCGGGCGGGCTCCATTCCAAGCATCCCTGACCGGCGGGAGGGTTCGTCAATGATGGCTGTCACGTCAGAGGTGGGCGGCGATCTCCGGAACGCGACGTTGCAGGTCCTTCAGTCGACGCTCGGTGCGTTCGGGTTCACCGACCGTACCGAGATTGAGCATGCCCGGGTCACCGGCGACCTGTCCGGCGCGGATGACGCGTGCTGACCGCTGCGCCCGGATCGGTGCGCCTTCCAGGATCTGCCGCGGCGTGAACACGTCACCGCCGTACGAGGCGGCCATCAGGCGCAGTCGCGCGGCCTGGTAGGCGGGGTCCATCGGGACGGCGAGCGGGACCGTGTTCCACGCGGTGAACGCGATGTCGTCGAGCCGGACGCCCGGCCCGGCCATGTCCCAGTCGATCACGCCGCTGAACCCGTCGGCGGTGCCGATCCAGTTGTAGTACCCGTAGTCGTGCATACAGATGATCTGATCGACCGCGAGTTCACTGCGGCTGGTCCGCCACACGATCTCGCCCTCGGGCCGGTACGACGCGACCACCCGGTGATAGTCCGCGAGCCACCGCATGGCGTCCGCGAGCACGTCATCCGGTACTTCGGGGCCGTACGACGTACCCGGGAGATAGTCGAGGATCTCGCGGCCCTGGTCGTCGAAACCGTGCACCCGCGGGATGCCGGTCAGGCCGGCGTCCGCGAGGTAGTTGAGCAGGCCATGAACTGCCGGCGTCCACGGGCCGGTCGCGCGCCGAACCGTGTCGCCTACCCGGACCGCGCCGCCGACGTTGCCGCCCGGGAGAGCGATCTCAGCGTCCATGTCAGAACCTTCCCTCAAACGATTGGAATGGGGGTACCGGAAGAGCAGGAATGTTGGCTTTTCGGGGCAGTGCAAGACTGGTGTAAAGACAGACGTGGAGATTGCGTCAAGATTGCGCAAAGCCTGCGAGGCAAGGGATTCCGGTGCGAACGTCCCTGTCCGGGGCGGAGGGGTAGGGCCGTATATGTACAGCGTGCCACCGCGTCTTATAGGAGTGTAACCGAACCGCTGGGCAACAGTTCTGCGAGTCGTACAACGATCAGACCATCCGGTCGAGTGGTATGAACCTCGCGGGCTTACACTCGGCAGCGACCTGGCATCACCCCTCACGCCGGGCCGCGGACACAACGACGTGGGCCGCACACCTGGATCGGGAAAGAAGGGCGAGCTGTGAAGGTCGGAGTTCCGAAGGAAGTCAAGAACCACGAATATCGGGTGGCGATCACCCCGTCCGGAGTGCACGAGTTCGTGCGCAACGGGCACGAGGTTCTGATCGAGCAAGGGGCGGGGAGCGGTTCGCTGATCCCCGATGACGAGTTCGTCGCGGCGGGGGCGCGGATCCTTCCGACGGCCGACGAGGTCTGGGCAGAAGCCGAGCTGGTGCTCAAGGTAAAGGAGCCGGTGGCCGAGGAGTACCACCGGATGCGCAAGGACCAGGTCCTGTTCACCTACCTGCACCTGGCCGCCAGTCGTGAGTGCACCGACGCGCTCCTGGAGTCCGGAATCACCGGGATCGCGTATGAGACGGTCCAGTTGCCGGACGGATCACTGCCGCTGCTGGCTCCGATGAGCGAGGTGGCCGGCCGGCTCGCGCCGCAGTCCGGCGCGTACCACCTGATGGCGCAGGGCGGCGGCCGTGGCGTGCTGCTCGGCGGCGTGTCCGGCGTGCACCCGGCCCGCGTGGTGATCATCGGCGCGGGCGTCTCCGGCATGAACGCGGCCGCGATCGCGCTCGGCATGCAGGCACAGGTCCAGCTGTTCGACCGCAACATCGCCCGGCTGCGCGAGGCGGACCGGATCTATCAGGGCCACCTGCTGACGATCGCCGCGAACTCGTACGAGATCGAGCGCGCGGTGCTCGAGGCCGATCTGGTCATCGGCGCCGTGCTGGTCCCCGGCGCCAAGGCGCCGAAGCTGGTCAGCAACGACCTGGTCCGCCGGATGAAGCCGGGCAGCGTGCTCGTCGACATCGCCATCGACCAGGGCGGCTGCTTCGAGGACTCGCGTCCCACCACGCACGCCGACCCGGTCTACAAGGTCCACAACTCCCTGTTCTACTGCGTCGCCAACATGCCCGGCGCGGTGCCGAACACCTCGACGTACGCACTCACCAACGTGACGCTGCCGTACGCGATCGAGCTGGCCAACCTCGGCTGGCGGGAGGCGCTGAAGCAGGACCACAGCCTGGCGCTCGGCCTGAACACCTTCGACGGGCACGTCACCTACGGCCCGATCGCCGAGGCGCACGACCTGTCCCAGCGCAAGCTCGACGAGGTGCTGGTCTGAGCACAGTTCCGGGCATCGCCCGGGCGGTCAGCGCTTACCTGGACCACCTCACGGTGGAACGCGGCCTGGCCGCGAACACTCTGGCGTCGTACCGGCGTGACCTGCGCCGGTACGGCGACTACCTCGCGGGGGCCGGGATCGACGACCTCGGCCGGATCTCGGAGGCCGCGGTCAGCGACTTCCTCATGCGGTTGCGCGAGGGCGACGCCGACCATCCGCCGCTCACCGCGTCCAGCGCCGGCCGGACGGTGGTCGCCGTCCGCGGCTTTCATCGGTTCTGTCTGCGGGAAGGGCTGACCGCGGTGGATCCCGCGGCCGCGGTGAAGCCGCCCGCGCCGCCGCAACGGTTGCCCAAGGCACTGTCCGTCGACGAGGTGACCAGGATCCTCGCCGCAGCCGCGGGGGCTGAAGCGGAGCCCGCCGTACTGGCGACCCGGGATGCTGCCCTGCTGGAGTTTCTCTACGGCACGGGCGCTCGGATCTCCGAGGCGGTCGGGCTGGACGTGGACGACATCGACCTGGAGACCAATGCGGTCCTGCTGCGTGGCAAGGGCAGCAAGGAGCGGGTCGTCCCGGTCGGGTCCTACGCCCGCGAGGCGTTGGCGGCGTACCAGGTCCGAGGGCGTCCGGAGCTGGTGTCTCGTGGTCGGGGCACTCCTGCCCTCTTCTTGAACGCTCGCGGCGGCCGGTTGTCGAGGCAGAGCGCCTGGACAGTACTGCGAAGGGCCGCACAGCGCGCCGGGATCGCCAAGGAGATCTCCCCGCACACTCTCCGCCACTCCTTCGCAACCCATCTCCTGGACGGCGGCGCCGACGTCCGAGTAGTCCAAGAACTCCTCGGCCACGCCTCCGTCACCACCACCCAGGTCTACACCCTCGTCACCGTCGACAAACTCCGCGAGGTCTACGCAACCTCCCACCCGCGAGCCCTCTCCTCATAACCGACCTGGTCCGGCGGTTCATCCTGCCGAGTTTCGGGGAATGGCGGAGCTCGTGAAACTGTAGCCCCGGTGCTGGATGATCGGGGACTGTGTGCGATCATCTGATTACGGTTGGTCATCCGGATGGGGTGATCGGCCGTGTCCGGAGCTTTGTCGACAAACCACCCCACCCCGGTGCGGAGTGGCTGGTTGAGAGTGCTTGAATGCACGCTTACAGTCGCTGGGATCGCCCGTATCGGTTGAAAGGTTTGACGAGTCATGAACGAGTCGACATTCCCGGGCACCGAGCAGTTCCCGTCGCCGGCCCAGCCGATCGCGCCGACGGTCTCCCAGCCGGTTGCCACACCGCAGCCGCAGCGGAACCTGACCCCACCCGACAACTATGCGGAGATGCCGAGGCCGACGGCCAAGCTGACCGCGGAGGACATCGCACCTGTGAATGACGCGCACGGTCCGAGGAACAAGATCGGACCGACCGGCCGGCCGTTGCCGGACCTGCCGGTGCCGCAGCCGCCGACGAAGACCGGGCCGGCGCAGGTGATCGCGATGTGCAACCAGAAGGGTGGCGTCGGCAAGACCACCACCACGATCAACCTCGGCGCGGCGATCGCCGAGACCGGCCGCAAGGTGCTGCTGATCGACTTCGATCCGCAGGGCTCGGCCTCGATCGGGCTCGGCGTGCAGCCGCACGACCTGGAGCTGTCGGTCTACAACCTGCTGATGCAGCGCGACATCACCCCGGACGAGGTGATCCGGCCGACCCGGGTGGAGAACCTCGACCTGCTGCCGGCCAACATCGACCTGTCCGCGGCCGAGGTGCAGCTCGTCCAGGAAGTCGCCCGCGAGTACACCCTGCAGCGGGTGCTCGAGCCGATCATCCCGCACTACGACGTGATCCTGATCGACTGCGCACCGTCGCTCGGTCTGCTCACCGTGAACGCGCTGACCGCGTCGAACGGCATCGTCGTACCGCTGGAGTGTGAGTTCTTCGCGCTCCGCGGACTGGCCATGCTGACCGACACGATCGGCAAGGTGCAGGACCGGCTGAACCCGAAGCTGGAGATCGTCGGGATCCTCGGCACCATGTTCGACGGGCGTACGACGCACGCCCGGGAGGTCCTCGACCGCGTGGTCCAGGCCTTCGACGAACGTGTCTTCCACACCGTCATCCGGCGTACCGTCAAGTTCCCCGAGACCACGGTCGTCGGCGAGCCCATCACGACGTACGCCCCGTCCTCGTCCGCGGCGCACCAGTACCGCGATCTTGCCAAGGAGGTGCTGGCGCGTTGTCCCGCCGGGTGAGCCTGCCAGGTGCCAGTGAACTCTTCGGGGGTGCGGCACCGAAGCAGACCAGACCCGAGAAGCGCACCACCACCGACGGACCGTCGACCGCCTCCGTGCGGTCGCGCACGGCCGTCGACGACGACCGCAGATCGAGTGGTCGGATCCGCCACGACACGAAGATCACCGTGTACGTGACGGAGGAGGAGCTACTCGGCTTGGAACAGACACGACTCGCGCTCCGGGCCGAGCACGGGTTGATGGCCGACCGCGGCCGGATCGTCCGCGAGGCGATCGACGTGCTGCTGGCCGACTTCGTCGACCACGGGCCGGATTCGGTGCTGGTACGGCGGCTCAAGGCCTCGGAGTGACTGTGTCGGACTCGTTACCCTTGGAACTGTCCTCGGGGGGTGCTCCTGCTGTTGCCGAGGGCAAGGGTTTCAGCGTCCACCTGGTCAACTTCGAGGGGCCGTTCGACCTGCTGCTGCAGCTGATCAGCAAGCACAAGCTGGACATCACCGAGATCGCTCTCTCGGTGATCACCGACGACTTCATCGCGCACATCAAGGCGCTCGGGTCGGAGTGGGATCTGGACCAGACGTCGGAGTTCCTGCTGATCGCGGCGACGCTGCTCGACCTCAAGGCGGCGCGGCTGCTGCCCAAGGGCGAGGTCGAGGACGACGAGGACCTGGCGCTGCTGGAGGCGCGGGACCTGTTGTTCGCGCGACTCTTGCAGTACCGCGCGTTCAAGCAGATCGCGGCACTGATGCAGGAGCGAATGGCACAGGAGTCGCGCCGCTTCCCGCGCGCGGTCGGCATGGAGCCGCGATTCGCCGAACTGCTGCCGGAGGTCCTGCTCGGCATCGACCCCGCCGGACTCGCCGCCCTGGCCGCCCGTGCGCTGGCGCCCAAGACCGACGTACCGGAAGGTGTGTCGCTCGCCCACCTGCACGCGCCGACGGTGACGGTCCGCGAACAAGCGGTCGTGATCGTCGACCGCCTGCGTCGTCAACGCAGCACCACCTTCCGTGCGCTGGTGTCCGATTCCCCCGACACCGTCACCACCGTCTGCCGCTTCCTGGCTCTCCTGGAACTCTTCCGCGAGGCCGCCGTAACCTTCGACCAGGTAACGCCGCTAGGCGAACTGACCATCCGCTGGACCGGCTCCGACGAGGGCGAAGTAGACGTCTCCGACGAATTCGACGAGGAATCCCAGCCCCCGCCCGAAGACGGCGAGGCCCCAAGGGTCTCCGACGACACCACCTTCCTGGAACCGGGCGAATCCCTCACCGAAGAAGACGCCCCCCAGCCGCCCCACGAACCCAACGAGACGGCAAACCAGTGACCGAACCAACCACCCCAACCGAGGCCGCTGCACCCGACCAGGCCACCCCGTCTGCCGAGGACGCCGACGCCGACACCACGCCCGCCGACTCCGGTGACGAGGCTGACTCCGTGGAGAACGTCGTACCGGTTGACGTTGAGGACGACGTACTAGAGGACGAGGACCACCTCCCGCCGGGGCAGACCGAGATGCCCGTGGGGGACGAGGTGGTGATCGACGACGACACCATGCGCCGAGCCCTCGAGGCCATCCTGATGGTGACGGACGAGCCGCTACCGGTGCTGACGTTGGCGCGCGCGGTCGGACGGCCGACAGGAGATGTGTCAGCAGCGCTGAGCACCCTGGCCGAGGAGTACACCGACCAGGGCCGCGGCTTCGATCTCCGCGAGGTAGGCGGCGGCTGGCGCTACTACACCCGCGTCGAAGCAGCGCCGTACGTAGAACGCTTCGTCCTGGACGGCCAGCAGGCCCGCCTGACCCAAGCCGCCCTGGAAACCCTGGCCGTAGTCGCCTACAAACAGCCGGTCAGCCGAGCCCGAGTCTCCGCCATCCGCGGCGTGAACGTCGACGGCGTCATGCGTACCCTCGTCGCCCGCGGCCTGGTCGAGGAAGCCGGCTCAGACACCGAGTCCCAAGCCACCCTCTACCGCACCACCTCGTACTTCCTGGAGCGCATGGGCATGCACTCCCTCGACGACCTCCCCGAACTAGCCCCCTACCTCCCCGACATGGACGACATCGAGGACGAACTAGCCGCCCAAACCCTCCCACCCACCCCCTCACCCGACGCCTCGCCGGACGACCCAGGTACGCCGTCCGAAGCCGACGACTCGGGTACGCCGCCCACCAACGAGGCGGCCGTCGACGAGCCAAGCACGCCGTCCACCGACGCGGCTGACGCAGACGAGCCATCGGCGGACCAGTCGGATGACGCTGACACGGGCATCGACGGCGACCTGAGCGCCGGCGAGCCGGCCGACCTCGACGTCGAGCAGGAGCCTGATGCTGCGGACGCAGGCATCGACGGCGACCTGAGCGCCGGTGAGTCCGTCGACCTCGACGTCGATGAGGAGCATGACGTCGACGAGGGTGCGGATGGGATTGGGGCGGGTGCAGACTCGGATCGGGTGGAGTCGGGGGAGTCGACCGGCCAACCGGAGTCGGCGGACGAGTCGACTGGCCAGCCGGAGTCGGCGGACGAGTCGACTGGCCAGCCGGAGTTGGCGGATGACGCCGAGGACCTCGAGCACGAGTCGGCCGATGAAGCAGACCCCGAGGACGGGGCCGCGGGAGCAGAACCCGCGGACGGGTCTGTGGGAGTAGAGCCGGCGGGTGGGGCTGACGAGTTGGTTGGGGCGGATCGCGGGGTTGATGGGGATTCGGGGTCCCGGGAGGAGGTGCGGGATGGGGGATGAGGCTGGGATTCGGTTGCAGAAGGCGTTGGCTCAGGCCGGCGTGGCCAGTCGGCGGAATGCTGAGCTGATGATCGAGCAGGGCCGGGTCGAGGTTGATGGCGCGGTGGTGACCGAGTTCGGGGTGCGAGTGGATCCTGAGGTATCGGTCATCCGGGTGGACGGCGAACGGATTCCGCCGGTCAGCGCCCACGTCTACCTTGTACTGAACAAGCCCCGCGGCGTGGTGACCACGATGGCGGACCCCCAAGGTCGCCCATGTATCGCGGACTACGTGCAGGATCGCTCGGAGCGCCTCTTCCACATCGGCCGCCTCGACACCGACACCGAGGGGCTGCTGCTGCTCACGAACCATGGCGAGTTCGCGCACCGCCTCGCGCATCCGTCGTACGAGGTCTCCAAGACGTACGTCGCCGAAGTCGAAGGCAACGTCAAACCGGGAGTACTGCGCAGACTCCTCGACGGTGTCGACCTCGACGACGGCCCGGCGCAGGCGGACACGGTGAAGGTCATCTCCAGCATCCGCGGCCGCACCCTCATCCAGATCACCTTGCACGAGGGCCGCAACCGCATCGTCCGCCGCATGTTCGACGCCATCGGCCACCCGGTCAAACGCCTCACCCGTACCGCCATCGGCCCGGTCCGCCGCGGCAACCTCCACACCGGCGAGCTCCGCCCCTTGGACTCCAAGGAACTAGGCCAACTCCTGGACCTGGTCGACCTCTAGCCGGGACCTGACACAAGAACCCGGGGGCTGAGACACGTCATACCGTGTCCCAGCCCCCGCAAACCCCTCCCGGCCCCGGCCACCGGGCCGAAGGCTGCTGCGGACCCCCGCCACTCACCAACGTCGCGTGGCGGCGTCACCTCACGCTCGCCCGGCGACGACAGCCGCCCCTGATCGGCGCTTGGTGAGTGCGGGAGGTCCGCCCACTCACGACGCCAGGTCCGCCTCCTCCGGTACGACGATCTGGTCGACCATGTGCTGGATCTGCTCGGCCGGCAGCGCCACCGCGATAGCCCAGAAGTAGATCGCCAGACTGAAGACAGCGACGACCACGATGTCCCACCACAACGGGAACCACGGGTGCTTCAACGGCCCGAAGTCACTCAGATAGACGATCAACCCCATCCCAATCAGATACACCGGCAGCCACTGCGCCGCCCGCAGGTCGAGCTGCGGTGTGATCGGGTTCAGCTTCAACACCCGGTTGCCGATCAGAATCACGTACCCGATCAGGATCGCGACCCCAAGCTTCCAGTCCGTCGTCCACCCCGACCAGAGAATCAGCAGGTTCGCGACCACGAACGCCAGCGGCGACAGCCAGCTAGCGCGAGGCAGCCGGTACGGGCGATAGGCCGCGGGCAACCGACTCCGGAACACCCCCAGCGACAACGGCGCACCGGCGTACATCAACACACTCGCACTCGTGATCAGCCCGACCAGCGACCGCCAACTCGGGAACGGCAGGAAGCAGATGCACCCGATCACGAACGCCGCGATCAGCCCGACCCACGGCACGCCGCGCCGGTTGGTCCGCTCGAAAACCGAAGGCACATAGCCGTTCCGACTCAGTCCGTACGACACACGCGAGCTGCCCGTGATGTAGATCAGGCCGGTGCCGCCGGGGGAGACGATCGCGTCGATGTACAGGATCGCGGCCAGCCACCCGAGGCTGAGCAACGACGCGAGCTGCGCGAACGGACCGGTCAGCGCGCCGAAAGCCGCGGTAGACCAGGTGCCCTTGACCTGATCCGCGGGAAGCGCCGCGATGAACACGATCTGCAGCAACACATAAATGATCGCACCGATCACGATCGAGCCGATCACCGCGCGCGGAATGTCCCGCCGGGGGTTGCTGCTCTCGCCGGCGAGCTGGTCGGCCTGTTCGAACCCGAGCAGCGCGAAGATGATGCCGCTGGTCGAGACCGCGGACAGGATGCCCTTGGCGCCGTACGGGTTGAAGCCGTCCGCGGCGGTGAAGTTGCTGCCGTGGAACTGGGCGATCGCGAGCACGAAGATCGTCAGCAGCGGAATGCCGACCTTCCACCAGGTCGCCGCACTGTTGGTCCGGGCCAGCAGCCGGATGCTGAGGAAGTTGATCGCGGTGATCGCGGCCATCAGCAGGATCGCCACCACGATCCCGCTCCCGGTGAGAATGTGCTGCCCGTTGGAAGTCTTCAGCCAGCCGTTCGCCCACGAGTAGTGCTGGCCGTAGGTGATCATCGCGAGCACCTCGATCGGCGCCACCGTTGCCGCCTGCAGCCAGGAGAACCAGCCGAAGGAAGCACCGGCCGCGCCGCCGAAGGCGTAGTGCGGGAACCGGGCCGTACCGCCGGAGACCGGATACATGCCGCCGAGCTCGGCGTGCACGAGCGCCAGGATCAGGATCGCGGCGCCGCCGATGACCCAGGAGATGATCGCCGCGGGGCCTGCCGTGGACAGTGCGCCTTGCGCTCCGAACAACCAGCCGGAGCCGATGATCGATCCCTCCGAGGCCCAGATCAGGCCGACGAAACCGATGTCCCGCTTCAGCCCCGGCCGGCTCTGCCGGGCCGAGGGTGTTGCCGCAGAAATGGCCATGCCAGCACCATGACGCGGCGCGGACCGGTGCGGCAGTAACGCTGACTGCAGTCCCGGACCCCCTGCTAGCCGGTACGGCGGCTTGCTGCTGGCAGCCAACGCGGATGGATGCCAGCGGCGACGATTTCCCGCCGGGTAGATCGCATGCTGACGGGAGAAACCTGCGGCGAGCCGAAGGACCCACGATGCGAACACCTACGTTGCGAACACCAGTGAAGGCCGTGGCGCTGACCACGGCGCTGCTGGCCGGACTAGTTGCCTGTGGCAATAACAACAACCCGTCGACGAGCAGTAGCGCTCCGCCGGCCAACACCAAGGTCGGCATCCTGCTGCCCGACACGGCGTCCTCGCCGCGCTGGGTCTCCGCCGATCCCAACGAGCTGCGCAAGCAATGCGCCGACAACAAGCTCACGTGCTACATCGACAACGCGAACGCCAGCGCGACCACGCAGGAGGCGCAGGCCCAGGCGTTGATCAACCAAGGTGTCGGTGTACTGCTGGTGACGAACCTCGACTCGGGATCCGGCAAGGCGATCGAGTCGCTCGCCAAGCAGCACAACGTGGTCACGATCGACTACGACCGCCTGACCACCGGCGGCACCGCCGAGTACTACGTCTCCTACGACAACGTGAAGGTCGGCGAGGACCAGGGCACCGCCTTGACCCAGTGCCCCCAGGTGCAGGGCAAGACCACGGTCGGGTACGTCGATGTCGACGGCGCGCCGACCGACAACAACGCCACGTTGTTTGCCCAGGGCTACAACTCGGTACTGTCGAAGCAGCCCGGCTGGACGAAGCTCGCCGAGCAGACCGGCAACTGGGATCCCGCGACCGCGCAGACCGTGTTCACCACAATGCTGGGCCAGCACCCGAACCTCGGCGCGGTCATGGTGGCCAACGACACCATGGCGCAGTCCGTCATCAACGTACTGAAGTCACAGGGCCTGGCCGGCAAAGTCGCGGTGTCCGGGCAGGACTCCACCGCCGGCGGCCTCGACAACGTGATGACCGGCACTCAGTGCTTCACCATCTACAAGCCCGTCGCGGGTGAGGCCGACGTCGCGATCAAGCTCGCGGGTCAGATCCTGGCCGGCCAGAAGCCGACCGCCCCGGCGACGACCAAGGACCCGACGACCGGTCGCGAGGTCCCGTCGTACCTGGCAGACCCGACCGTGATCACCAAGAAGAACGTCGCTCTGCCGGTCACCGATGGCTACGAGACCGCAACCTCGGTCTGCCCGACTCCCGCGCTCGTGAAGGTGTGCGCGGAGAACGGAATCCACACCCCGTGACGACTCTCGAACTGCGCGGCGTCGGCAAGTCGTTCGGCCCGGTCCTGGCGCTGTCGGCCGTCGACTTCGACGCCGCGGCAGGTGAAGTCACCGCCCTGGTCGGCGACAACGGTGCGGGAAAGTCGACGCTGGTCAAGTGCATCGGCGGCATCCACCGCATCGACGCGGGCGAGATCCGCATCGACGGTACGCCGCAACACCTGCACGAACCGAGGGACGCGGCGCAGCTCGGCATCGAGATCGTCCACCAGGACCTGGCGCTCTGCGACAATCTCGATGTCGTCGGCAACATGTTCCTCGGTCGCGAGAAGATCACCCGGCTGCACACGCTCGACGAGAACGCGATGGAGCAGCTGGCCCAGCAGACCCTGGCCTCGCTGTCGGTCCGGACCGTCCGTTCGGTCCGGCAACGAGTGGCCAGCCTGTCGGGCGGCCAGCGGCAGACCGCCGCGATCGCCAAGTCCGTGCTGTGGAGCTCGAAGATCGTCATCCTCGACGAGCCGACCGCGGCGCTCGGCGTGGCCCAGACCGAGCAGGTCCTCGACCTGGTCCGCCGGCTGGCCGATCGCGGTGTTGCCGTGGTCCTCGTTTCGCACAACATGAACGACGTCCTGAAGGTGGCCGACTCGATCGCGGCCCTCTTCCTGGGCCGGATGGCCGCGCAGGTACCGCGTACCGATGTGAACCAGACGCAGGTGGTCGAGCTGATCACCACCGGCCGCTCGGGCGAGCTCGGGTTGCCTACTGAGATCGGAGCGACCACGTGAATGCCCAGGTCGTCGAAGCCGAGGCGCCGGAACGCAAACCGGTCAAGGGCCCGAGCGCGCTCAGCGCCTACGTGCGGGACTATTTGGCCCGCCTACGAGGTGGCGAGCTCGGGTCGGCTCCGGCCGTGGTGGGCCTGGTGGTCATCACCGCCTTCTTCGCGATCGTGCACCAGGGCTTCCTGAGCGCGTACAACCTCGAGGCGCTCGTCATCCAGGCCGCACCGATCATCGTGATGGCGATGGGGCTGGTCTTCGTTCTGCTGCTGGGGGAGATCGACCTGTCGGCAGGCACCACCGGCGGTCTCTGTTCGGCGATCATGGCAGTGCTGATGCTGCGGCACGGCGCGCCCTGGTGGCTCGGAGTCCTCGCCGGCCTCGCGGTCGGACTGGTGATCGGGTTCGTGATGGGGTGGCTCCGCGCTCGCGCCGGTATCCCGTCGTTCGTGATCACGCTGGCGACGTTCCTGGCGTTCCAAGGGGCGACGCTCATCCTCGTCGGCGGCCAGGGTTCGGTGATCCTGCCGGGCGGCTCGCCGATCATCGCGTTGGAGAACAGCTTCCTCCCGCTGTGGCTGGGCTGGACCCTGCTCGCGGTCTTCGTCCTCGGCTACGCGGCGATCAAACTGGCCGACGCTCGCGGCCGACGCCGCACCGGGCTTTCTGCCACACCGGTCCCGGTGATCGTGGCGAAGGTGGTTGTGGTGGCGGTGCTCGGCAGCGCGTTCACGTACGAGATGGGCATCAACCGCAACCTGATCACGAACGCGTTCTTCAGCAACAAGGCGCAGGGCGAACCGTGGGTGGTCGTCCTGCTGGTGCTGTTGTTCGTGGTCTGGCACTTCACGCTGAGCCGTACCCGCTACGGCCGGCGGGTGTACGCCGTCGGCGGCAACGAGGAGGCCTCCCGGCGTGCTGGTGTGGCCGTGTCGCAGATCCGGATCTCCGTGTTCGTGATCTGTTCCGGCATGGCCGCGGTCTCCGGCGTGGTCGCGGCCTCGCTGCTCCAGTCGGTCCAATCGAACGCCGGTGCGGGCAACACGCTGCTGCTGGCGGTCGGCGCGGCGGTGATTGGCGGCACATCGTTGTTCGGTGGCCGTGGCCGGATGATCGACGCCGTTCTCGGCGGTCTGGTGGTTGCCGTGATCATCAATGGCATGAGCGACCTGATCCAGGGTGCGAACTCGTCGGGCTACGAGTGGGTCGTCACCGGGGCCGTGCTGCTGCTCGCGGCCGGCTTCGACGCGGTCGTCCGGCGCGGCCGATCCGGCTGAGCAGGACTTTCAGGCAATACACCGCGATGCCACCGGCAATCAGTTGCCGGTGGCATCGTTCAGCAGTCCCTGGATGGCGCCGGCCGACAGCCTTGACTTCGCCACGAAGCCGATCGCGGGACTCGCCGCGATCAGGTCCGCGTAGTCCTGCTCGGCATGGGTCGAGATCAGGATCATCGGCGTCGCCGAGCCGGCCGAGCGCAGCCGCGTGACCAGGTCGAGGCCGCTCTCCCCGCCGAGGTCGATGTCGACCAGGACGACGTCGGGCCGCAGCCGCTCGACCAGGTCGGTGGCTTCGGCTGAGGTTGTCGCCGTACCGACGACGGCGACCCCCTCGCGCACCAGCAGTCCGCGCGCCGAATCGAGGAAGCGCCGGCTGTCATCAACGATCAGGCACCGCACCATGCTGACCAGCATCGCAGTGCTCGACCCCGCTGACATTCCTGCTGCCTGCACAATGTCGCTCAAGTGATCGGCAGGGACACCGAGAGCGTTGTGCCTTCTCCTACAGGGCTTTCGACCACGAGCGTTCCACCGAGTGCCTGCACGCGGTCGTCGAGCCCGATCAGCCCGGAACCCTTCGTCGGGTCCGCACCGCCGGCGCCGTCGTCCTGGACGCACAGTCGCAGCCGACCGTCCTCGAGGTGAGCCTCGACGGATGCGTACGACGCGCTCGCATGCTTGGCCGCGTTCGTCAGGGCCTCGGAGACCACGTAGTACGCGGCAACTTCGATCGGTGGTGGGAGGCGGTCGGCGAAGTCCACCTCGACCTCGACCGGGAGTTTCGACCGGCGCGCGAGCGTGCGCACCGCCGGACCGATGCCGCCCTCGGACAGGATCGCCGGGTGGATGCCACGCGCGATCTCGCGCAGCTCGTCCAGGGTGACCGACAGGCCATCAGCGACCTCGTCGAGCTGCGGAAGCGAATCCGGGCTGTCCGCCTGAATCGCTCGTACGTCGAGAGCCAACGAGACCAGGCGTTGCTGGATCCCGTCGTGCAGGTCCCGCTCGATCCGCCGGCGCGTCTCGTCCGCCGCCCTGACGAGGCGCGCCCGGGACGCGGCCAGATCGGCGGTGGCCTCGCCCAGTGAGTCGGCCATCGTGTTGAACGTGCGCTCCAGCGTGCGGATCTCGCCGACACCCTTTTCAGGAACGCGTACGCCGAGGTCGCCGGCGGCCAGCCGGTCCGCCATCGCCGCCGTCACCAGCACCGGCCGGACGATCGCCCGAGTGAGGTAGATCGTGAAGCCCAGGACGAGGACCACGGAACCGACGAGACCAGTCGTGGCAGCCAGCGCAGCCCGGCCGGCGATCGCATCCGAGTGCGACTGCTCGGCCGCTGACGCCTGCTGCTCCGCGCCGATCAGTTGGTCGAGGACCGACCTGATCGCGGTGACCCGGCGAGCGCCTTCGGCGATGACGGCCTCGGTCCGCGCCGACGTCGGGTTCCGCCGGGCCGCCTCGACCTGCGGCAGCGAGTAGTCGCGCAGGTAGGAGGTCACGTCCTGGCTGACCTCCTCGGCGCGGGTGAGCTGGCCCGGGCTGCCCGCCACCAACTGGTCCAGCGCTGACGTCTGCGCCGGCAACTCCGACTGGGCCATCTGCCACGGCTGCAGGAACTTCTCCTGACCGGTGATGACGAAGTCGCGCTGCCCGGACGCCAGGTCGGACACCAACCGCTCCACCTGATGAGCATTGGTGAGAACCGCTGCCGAATGCCTGGCCTGCTGCTCCGACCCACGGAGGTCCTGGACCGAGAAGAGCAGTACTGCGAACCCGGTGCCAACCAGTAGCATCAGCAGTCCGCTGGCGATGGCGACCCGGCGCGCGACTCCGCCGCTCACGTCGACCTGCGGTGAGTGCCGCCCAGGTAGGTCAGGACGGCGAGGACGCGGCGGTGATCGTCGTCGGCCTCGGGCAGGTCGAGCTTGGTGAGGATGCTGCGGACATGCTTCTCGACCGTCCCCTCGGTGACCCACAGCCGGCGGGCGACACCGGCGTTCGAACGGCCTTCCGCGACCAGCGCCAGTACCTCCCGTTCGCGATCGCTGAGGGCCTCCAGCGGGTCGTGGCGGTGCCGGGTGTCGACCAGCTCCTGCACCACAGCGGGATCGACCACCGACCCACCACGGGCAACCCGCCGCAGACTCTCGAGGAACTCCTCGACGTCCGTCACCCGGCTCTTGAGCAGATAGCCCACGCCATGGCCGGCCGCCATCAGCTGGATCGCATGCTCGACCTCCACATGCGCCGACAACAGCAG
Source organism: Kribbella sp. NPDC026596 (assembly GCF_040638415.1). Classification (NCBI taxonomy): domain Bacteria; kingdom Bacillati; phylum Actinomycetota; class Actinomycetes; order Propionibacteriales; family Kribbellaceae; genus Kribbella; species Kribbella sp. NPDC026596. The sequence goes on from NZ_JBEZYF010000023.1 coordinate 86,476, forward strand.
TACGGCGGTCTCGGGGTACTCGCGCCGAATGACGTCGGCCGCATCCAGCCCCTCGGTCGAATGCAGAGGCGGCATCCGAATGTCGACGATGACCAGATCAGGCCCCTGACTCTGCACCACAGCCAGCAACTCCGGCCCGTCCCCAGCCTGCCCCACGACCGAGAATCCGGACCGCTCCAGCAGACTGGCCAGCCCTTCACGCAGCAGCACATCGTCGTCCGCGATCGCCACCCGAGTCAGGCCCATGGTCAATACCTCCACCGGCCAGTGTTACACCCGAAAATCAGGAACAAACGTGCGCGTGCTCACTCGCCGTAGAGCTTCGGGGCCTCCGGAGTGTCGCCGTAGAAGCGGAAGTACGTCTTGTCGGTGAACTCGGTGCCCACCTGGCCCAGGCCCTTGATCACTGTTGCGGCGCCGTTGGCGTGGCTGACGGCGTACAGGTAGGCGGTCCGGGTGTCCTTGTCGATACCCAGCAGCAGAGTGCTCTGGCTGCCGCACCTCTCCGCGATCAAGGTCTCGAAGCCCTGCCAGGTGGCGGCGCGGACCTTCTTCACCACCGGAGTGCCGGTCAGCGGGATCCGGATCGTGTAGAGCGCGCCACCGCGCGTACTGGCCAGGAAGGTGTCGTAGGTCCGGGTCTGGCTGATCAGAGTCAGCGTCTTCACCGCCGAGAAGCCCGGGTACGCCGCTTTGCTCCGCCACGCCAGCTTGTCCACGGTCCACCGCCAGATGACCCCGCCCTGTAAGGCGTAGGTGTTGGTCCGCGAGTATGCGGGGTCGGAGTACCTCGACTCCTCGAAGTACGTGTACTCGGGAGTCCAGCCGCCGCCGACCCGCCACTGCTTGACCGAGTCCGGGTCGAGCTGACCGGTGGTCTGGTCGACGACGTAGTCGAACCCGTACAGCTCGTTGACGATGGTCACGTACCCACTGCGCGCCAGACCGGACGGCGGATCCAGCTGCTGCCCGACCGCACCGGCGAGCCGGGCCTGGTCGACCGGGAACAGCCCGGCCGGTCCGACGGCCGGCTTGGTCGTGGTCACAGGCGAGGGCGCGGTGATCCTCTGGAACTTGTGATCGCCCGCGCTCGTCACCGCCCCGAGAGTGAGCCCGCAGGTCGCACTCGCCCGCCCGGCATCGGCCTGCGCCGATCCGGGCGTCAGTACGGCCGCCAGCAGCGCCGTACCGAGCAGTGCCGCCGTGGTCCGCGTCTTCTTCATCCGGCCTCCAGAACGACGTTGTAGTCACCGAGCACGATGCGCCTGACGGCCGGAAAGTTGGGCGCTGGTTGACATCAAAGGGATAACACCGGACGACGGCGCGCCTGAGACTTGACCCGGTTGTCGGAAGGGCGCCGTAGTGTGGGTGATGTGAACCGGCGAATCTTCGGTCTGGAGAACGAGTACGGCGTCACCTGTACGTTTCGCGGTCAGCGCCGACTGACCCCCGACGAGGTGGCGCGGTACCTGTTTCGGCGGGTCGTGTCCTGGGGGCGGAGCAGCAACGTCTTCCTCCGCAACGGGGCGCGGCTCTACCTCGACGTGGGCTCCCACCCGGAGTACGCGACCGGGGAGTGCGACTCGGTCACCGACCTGATCGCGCACGACAAGGCCGGCGAGCGGATCCTCGAGGGTCTGCTGGTCGACGCGCAGAAGCGGCTGCACGACGAGGGCATCTTCGGCGACGTGTACCTGTTCAAGAACAACACCGACTCGGCCGGCAACAGCTACGGCTGCCACGAGAACTACCTGGTCAGCCGGCACGGCGACTTCGCCAAGCTCGCCGACGTGCTGATCCCGTTCCTGGTCACCCGGCAGCTGATCTGCGGCGCCGGCAAGGTGCTGCAGACGCCGCGCGGCGCGGTCTACTCGGTGTCGCAGCGGGCCGAGCACATCTGGGAAGGCGTTTCCAGCGCGACCACGCGGTCCCGCCCGATCATCAACACCCGCGACGAGCCGCACGCGGACGCCGAGCGGTTCCGCCGGCTGCACGTGATCGTCGGCGACTCGAACATGTCCGAGACCACGATGCTGCTGAAGGTGGCCAGCACCGACCTGGTGCTGCGGATGATCGAGGCCGGCATCGTGATGCGCGACCTGACCCTGGACAACCCGATCCGCGCGATCCGCGAGATCAGCCACGACATGACCGGCCGCCGCGAGGTCCGGCTGGCGAACGGGCGCGAGGCCAGCGCCCTCGACATCCAGGGTGAGTACCTGACGAAGGCGCGCGACTTCGTCGACCGCCGCGAGCTCGGGACGCCGGCGGTCGAGCGGGCGCTGTCGCTGTGGGAGCGGACGCTGAAGGCGATCGAGTCCGGTGACCTGAGCGGGATCGAGCGCGAAATCGACTGGGTGATCAAGTACCGGCTGATCGAGCGCTACCGGCAGCAGAACAACCTCGGCCTGGCCAGCCCGCGGGTCGCGCAACTCGACCTGGCCTACCACGACATCCACCGCCCCCGCGGTCTGTACTACCTGCTCGAGCGCAGGGGCGCCGTCACCCGGGTGGTCGACGACCTGCGCGTCTTCGAGGCCAAGTCGGTGCCGCCCCAGACGACCCGGGCCCGGCTCCGCGGAGAGTTCATCAAGCGCGCCCAGGAGCGCCGCCGCGACTTCACCGTCGACTGGGTCCACCTGAAGCTCAACGACCAGGCCCAACGCACCGTCCTCTGCAAAGACCCCTTCAAGTCCCACGACGAACGAGTCGAAAAACTCATCGCCAGCATGTAGCCCGTCCAGGCCGCACCGGCCTCCGCACAACGCCGTCGGCTTCTGAGGCCGGGTGACTGTGCGTGGTGTGATGTAACGGTGACGCGGGCGGGCGGTGGCGGGGTTGGGTGCGCAGGCTAGGGTGGGCCGTTGTTGTTGCCCCCTGAGTCGATCGGCGCGGACCGCGTCGGGATGTATCGAGGTGCTGGTTTCGTGCGCAAGTTGTTGAGTCTGGTCGTGGTTGCGGCCCTGGGGTCCTCCCTGGTGGCCTGCGGCTCCGAGAAGAAGGCCGAGTTCGGGGCCGGCGGGATCAAGGTGACCTCGGACTTCGGCCAGAAGCCGACCGTCACCCACCGCGACGGCGACCCGGACAAGACCCTGGTCACCGAGGTCCTCAAGGAGGGCGACGGGCCGGAGGTGAAGAAGGGTGAGCTGCTCACCGCGAACTACCTCGGCCAGATCTGGCGCGACGGCAAGGTCTTCGACAACTCCTACGACCGCGGCGCGCCGTCGTCGTTCCCGATCGGGGTCGGCGGCGTCATCTCCGGCTGGGACGAGGGCCTGGTCGGGAAGAAGATCGGCAGCCGGGTGATGCTGTCCATCCCGTCCGACAAGGGCTACAAGGAGACCGGGAACGAGCAGGCCGGGATCAAGGGTGACGACACGCTGATCTTCGTCGTCGACCTGGTCGGTGCGTCCGCCAACGACACCCCGCTGGACGCCAACGTGGTGCCCCCGTCGACACCGACCAAGATCTCCGTCAGCGGTCCGCTGAACGCCGAGCCGAAGGTGACGGTCGCGGCCGGCACCAAGCCGCCGGCGAAGCCGGGCAAGCCGGTCGTGTTCGCGCTCGGCAAGGGCAAGCCGATCGAGAAGGGCAGCCAGCTGATCGGCCGGTACGTCGTGTACGACTACACCGGTAAGAAGCAGGCCAGCACCTGGGACGGTCAGCCCGCCACCGCGCAGAGCCCCGCGCAGCCGGGCGCTCCGACCGACCAGCTCCAGGTCGGCCCCGGCCCGAGCGGCCAGACCGGTGCGCTCGACGGCCTCGCCGGCGTTCCGGTCGGCAGCCGCGTCCTGGTCGAGCTCCCGGCGTCGAAGGACCAAGCGGGCAAGGTGGTCAACGCCTTCGCGGTCATCGACATCCTGAACGCCTTCCCGGCCCCGAAGCAGACGGGCCAGTAAAGCCAGCAGTTGAATCGAGGGTCGGTCTCCGCACAAGGGGACCGGCCCTCGTCTCATTTCAGGTGAAACCACCGAGCCGTCTGAGGGTGGAGAGTTAAGGCGAGGGCGGTGAGAACTGCGGTCAGGTGGATCCAGCGGAGGGCGGCGATCGTGAAGAAGCTGACGGACCAGTCGATGGTCGAGAGGTCGCCGTTCTGGATCACCCAGGCGATGGGTTCCGAGACCAGCGACGCGACGCCGACCGTACCCAGCAACCCGGCCAGCAGATAGCGAGACCAGCGCACCCCGCGCCGGAAGTAGCGGTCGATCACCACGAACAGCGCGCCATAGATCACCGCGCGTACGGCGATCTGCCCTGCCAGCGACGACATCGAAGCGCCGTCGGCGTGCGCGCCGGCCACCTGGACCACCGTCTCCGCGACCCCCGCCCCGACAGCGACGAGCCAGAGAGAGGTGGCCCACCGGGCGGTGAGTGGGGCTTCTGCAGGAGCAATGGTTGCCATGCTGCCAGCGTCGCCGCGAAAGCCGTCCGGATCAGGAGTACTGGGACCCCACTCCGGGTGGTGGTACATCCACCGCTCAGCCGCGCTCCAGCCCGGTGACCCGATCCTGCGTCCGTACCGCCGCCTGACCGGCTGCGACCGGCGTCGAGGCGCCCACCACGGTCGACTGGGTGCGTCCGACGTGCTCGTAGAACGCCTGCTGGCCGGCGGCGTACGCCATCACGTCGATGTCCTGCGGCAACCGCAACGCCTCCCCGAACTCGGCGAACCGGCTCTGCTGATCCCACAGGGCCGGGTTGCTCGTCTTCTTGATCAGGTGCGGTGTCGGGAAGCTCGCGGCGGTGATGATCACGGCACATCCACGAGGCCGGCCGCGTGTCTGCCCGCGGCGGCCGCGGCCTCGAAGTACGAGCGGTCGCCGTCCAGATCGCGGCCCATGGTGGACAGCTTCACCGGCGCGGCCAGCATGGCCTCGTACAACCCGTCCACCCCGACCCGCACGACCCGATGCCGCGCCTTGAGCGGCTCCGCGGCGTCCCGGACCGCATCACCGAAGTCACCCTCCAGATCGGGTACGACGATATCCGCCGACTGCAATGCGACCCGTCCGTACGCGGTGAGGCTGTGGTGCGAGATCCCTCGGTGCCGCGGTCGCGGATCGGCCTCCGAGATCCGGAGCGATGCGACAGCCCGTCCACCGAGCGTCCCGATCGCGTTGACCGCCTCTCCCGACTGCACACCGGAGAACCCCCAGCGAGTCCCAGTGCCCAGGTTGCCCGGCCCCTGCGTCAGTACGACGAGCTCCGCCGACAGCACGTGGACGGCGGTCAACAGCCCGGTGTGAACCGTCACCGCCTCGCGGTCCCCGCCGTACGCCTGTCCGACGGTCACTGTGCCGCTCAACCAGCCACTGTCGCGCAGCGAAGCCACAGTGCGCGAGAACGCGAGTGGTAGCGCTCCACCGTCCGTCATCACATACACAACCCGGGTTGTCGGCCGAGCCTCGTACACCCCGGCCAGTACGGCGGGCAGCGCGGAGTGCAGGTCCGCCACGACCACCGGCGTACCGAACAGGTCGTCCGCATCCCGCAGTACGTCGTGATCCGGTGAGTCCTGCTCGTCCGCGCCCATCACCATCGTCTGCAGTGGGGTGTACCGGGCCTTCACCAGATGGCCGTGCTCCGGCGGGTCAGCGGGCAGCCGATCCGGTACGGCGACCACCAGCGCGTAACCGCCCGTTCCCAGGCCACGATCCAGCGCACCGACGTTCAGCAGCACCCGGTCGCCGGCCACCGGCGTACCGACGAGCTCCGGGTAGGCCAGAGCGCGCACAGTCTGCGCTCCGACCGTCACAGCCAGCTCAACCGCGCCGGCCCAGCTCCGCCCGACCTCACGCACAACGCCGTCCCGCCACCGAATCACACGCCGACACTAGCGGGTCGAACCCGTGTTCGAAGCTGTCGGTGCGGGAAGGCGGGGTTTGACGCTCTCAGGCCGTAAGGTGGTCGGGTGTCGGCGCGGAAGAGTGAGCGACTGCTCAACGTGGTCATCTGCCTCCTGGTCGCGCGCACCTACGTGACCAAGGAACGCATCCGCGAGGTGGTCGAGGGGTACGCGGGCCAGACCGACGACGCCTTCGAGAAGATGTTCGAGCGGGACAAGGATGAACTGCGCGACCTCGGCATCCCGATCGAGATGGGCACCATCGACAAGTTCTTCTCCGACGAGGTCGGCTACCGGATCCGCCGGGACGTGTTCGAGCTGCCCGAGGTGCACCTGGAGCCGGACGAGGCCGCCGTACTGGGCGTCGCCGCCCGGGTCTGGCAGCACGCCAGCCTGGCCGAGGCGACCACGTCGGCAGTGCTCAAGCTGAAGGCAGCCGGGATCCAGACCGACCAGTCCGCGCTGAGCGCGATCGAGCCACACGTGGGGGCGTCGGAGCCGGCCTTCGACCCACTCTGGTCGGCTGTGGTGAGCCGGACCGTGGTGCGCTTCCAGCACCTGCGCAGTGGCGCGTCCGAGCCGACCACGCGGACCCTGGAGCCCTGGGGCATCGTGTCCTGGCACGGCCGCTGGTACGTCGTCGGCCGCGACCGGGACCGTCAGGCCACCCGGATGTTCCGGCTGTCGCGGATCGGCGGGGACGTGAAGACGGTCGGCGAAGCCGGCGCGTTCACCGTGCCGGAGGGGACCGACCTGCGTTCGCTGGTCTCGGAGCTGGGTCCGCCGCGGCCGACGTCGGAGGCGAAGGTCCGCGCCCGCACCGGGTCCTGTGTGAGCCTGCGCCGCCGCGCCAACGCCATCGAGCCGTACGAGGAGGGTTGGGACCTGCTGCACGTCCCGTACGCCGACTCCGGCGTCCTGGCCGAAGAGATCGCGTCGTACGGCCCGGATGCGGTCGTCGAGGGACCGGGCGACGTACTGGACGGAGTGCTGTGGCGACTCCGGACGGTGGCCGGCGTATGAGTAACGCCCGTGACCAGGTGCAGCGTTTGCTGGCGCTGGTGCCTTATCTCCGGGAGAACGACGGTGCGCGGGTCGACGACGTCGCCGCGGAGTTCGGCGTACGACCGAAGCAGATCATCGCGGATCTCAAGGTGCTGTGGTTCTGCGGTCTGCCCGGGGCGCAGATGGGCGATCTGATCGAGATCGACATCGAGGCGGCCGAGGGTGACGGCGTCATCCACCTCAACAACGCCGACTACCTGGCCCGCCCGTTGCGACTGGCGGCCGACGAGGCGCTCGCGCTGCTGACCGCGCTGCGCACGCTGCGCGAGGTGACCGCCGGGCAGGACCGGGACGCGGTCGACCGGGCGATCGCCAAGCTGGAGCGCGCCGCGGGGGAGGCGGCCGCGGCGAGCGAGGGCGCGGCGGCCCACGTCCACGTCGAGCCGGCCGATCCGGAGATCGCCGAGACGGTCAACCGAGCCCTCGCGGGCCAACGGCGGCTGCACCTCACGTACGACGTCCCGTCGCGCGACGAGACCACCGAGCGGGACGTGGACCCGATGCGCCTGGTCGTGTCGGAGGGCCGGACCTATCTCGAGGCCTGGTGCCGGCTGGCCGAGGACGTCCGGCTGTTCCGCCTGGACCGGATCGCCGCCGTCAAACTGCTCGACCTCCCCAGCGAACCGCCGCCCGAGGCGACCCCGCGCGATCTCTCGAACGGCATGTTCCAACCGTCCGAGCGCGACCTGCTCGCGACCGTCCGCCTGGCGCCGCCGGCTCGCTGGGTCGCCGAGTACTACCCCAACGAGTCTGTCGAAGAGGGCCCGGAGAACTCCCTCATCGTCAAACTCCGCGTCGCCGACACCGCCTGGCTGCAACGCCTCGTCCTCCGCCTCGGCGGCGCGGCCACCGTCCTCGACCCACCCGACCTCACCACCCAGATCGCCGCCACCGCCCGCGAGGCGCTCTCGGCGTACGACGACTAGCCCTGGCTGAGTTGCTTTTCCAGGGGAGCGCGGAAGCGGGGGGTTACGCGGACGCCGGCTAGCCAGGTGGTCCAGCGGGCGGCTTCGGCTTCGATCAGGGCCGTGGTCTCCGTGCCGACGTCGTCCAGGAGTTGGTAGCGGACTTCGCCGGACTCGGGTTGGCCCCAGCCGCCGACGATGCGGCCGTCGACCCAGATGGTGGGTCCGATGTTGCCGGTGTTGTCGAAGAGCTTGGCTTTGTGGGCGCCCAGGTACCAGTCGCGTTCCTTCCAGCCCATCGGGGTCGGGTCGAGCGCGGGCAGGAACGCGACCCACGGCTCCACCGGCACCTCCGGGGCCTCGTCGCCCGGGAGTACGTAGCCGACCTGCCCGTCCAGGTCGACCGCGACCGCCTCGACCGCGGTCAGCGCCTTCTTCGTCTGACCGGCCGTCCACCCGGCCCACCACTGCAGATCCGCCGCCGTACCCGGGCCGAACGACGACAGCCACGCACGCGCCAGCGTCATGCGCGCGTCGTCGGCCGTCGGCTTGTCGCTCAGTCCGCCGGGCAGCCAGTTCTCCGCCGGTGACCACTGGTGCTGACCGCTCAGCCACGTCCCCAGCGGCCGGCCACGCACGATCCGACCGTCGGCCGACAGCTGGAACAAGACCCGGCTGGTCACGTACGGCTGAGCGGCGTACGCCTTGCCCTCGGCCATGCTCAGCCGGGTCCGCAGCCGCGGCTCGTCCGCGGACAGCTCCTGCGCCGTCGCCGATCCACGCAGCGCCAGCGCGGTTGCCGTGGACTCTTCGACCGCCCGCAGCCACTTCCCGCACGCCTCTGCGTCCGCCGCCACCCCGGCCTCGGTCAGGTGCTTGACCAGCAGCTTCCGCTGCTTGATCGCGATGTCGTCCGTGCACGCCGCCTGCACGACCGGCGCGAACGCCGTCGGTACGACGAACACCGTGCGCCGCATCCCGAGCATCCGGATCAGCGAGCGATCGTCGTACAGCGCACGCTCTGTGCCCGCGACGTCACTGCCTGGTACTCGCGCGGCGACGCTGAGGTGAACCGTGGCCGGGTCGGTGGCGTGCAGCGCAACCAGCGAGGCGGCTGCCTCGACCGGGTTGCCTGCCTGGCAGCCAGAACCGAGCCGATGCCGCCGCCCGAGCCGTGCCCGCCGCTCGTCCACCCGTATCCGCAACATCCGCAGCCCCTTGCTCACCGAATACCCACCGAACCCTCGCCACGCGGACAGACTCCGCGGACACACGGTTTTACCATCACGTTCCGACACCGTTGTCCGTTGAGACTCCCTGCGGGGCGTGGGCTCTGGCCGGTGACCGGCTAGGCTCCTGGGTATGTACTGGTTCCTGCTCTTCTTGGCGGTGCTGGCGGTGTGGCTTCTGGTCCTCGCCCTCCTCGCGAAGAAGGTCTGGGGCCAGGCCAAGGCGCTGACGCGTGAGTTGGTCGCCGCCCAGTCCAAGCTGGACGCCGCACAGTCCGCGGCCGGGTCTGGACAGACCCGCCAGGACGAGCACACTCCGGCGTAGTATTCGGCCCACGTTCTCACGCTTGAGCCACGAGTAGATGTTTGTGAAAGGGAGATCGACATGGCACTCCTCGGCATGCCCCAGGGCGCAGAGTGGCTCGTCATCCTCGCGATCGTCGTGCTGCTGTTCGGATCGGCGAAGCTGCCGGCCCTGGTGAAGCAGCTCGGCAAGTCGAAGAAGATTTGGGAAGAGGAGGTCGGCCCCAAGAAGAAGGACCAGGAGCTGACCGAAGGCACCCAGGAGACGACCCAGCAGCCGGCCCCGCAGGCCCAGCCGCAGGCGGCCCAGCAGCCGAACCAGGTGAACGGTCAGGCGCCGGGTGACGGCCTGCCGCCGACCCACACGGCCAACTGAGCCAAGCGCCCCGCTTGTGTCAATGGTGAAGTTCGGGCGACGTAAGGAAAAGAAAGAACTCCGCCCGAAAGACGACGAGGGTCGGATGACCCTGCGCGAGCACATCGTCGAGCTGCGCAACCGGCTGCTCGTCAGCGTGCTCGCGATCGTGGTCTGCACGGTGCTGGGCTGGATCTTCTACAACGACGCCTTCAAGTTCCTGACCCAGCCGTTCCACACCAGCGTCGGTGACCTGGCCCGGGAGCAGGGCAAGGAGCCGATCCTGACGTTCCCGGGCGTCGGCGACGCGCTGACGTTCCGGATCAAGATCTCGGCGCTGTTCGGTCTGGTGCTCGCCAGCCCGGTGTGGCTGTACCAGCTGTGGGCGTTCGTCGCACCCGGCCTGCACCGCAACGAGCGCAAGTGGGCCTACATCTTCTCCGGAATCGCGGCGCCACTGTTCGCCACCGGTATGGCGGTGGCGTACTGGACGCTGCCGAAGGGCATCGCGATCCTGATCAGCTTCACACCGCTCGACATCCAGAACCTGATCGAGCTGCCGACCTACCTGGACTTCGTGATCCGGACGATGCTGGTCTTCGGCGTCGCGTTCCTGATTCCGCTGGTCGTCGTGCTGCTGAACATGGTCGGTGTGGTGCCGGCCAAGGCGCTGAGCAAGTTCCGGCCGTACATCATCCTGGTGATCTTCGTGTTCGCCGCGGTCGCGACGCCGTCCGGTGACCCGTTCACGATGTGCCTGCTGGCGATCCCGATGTGCCTGCTGTTCTTCGCCGCCGAGGTGATCTCGCGGTTCAACGACAAGCGCCGCGCGCGCCACACCGAGGAACTCCTGAGCGACTGATGAGTAGGCGTGTTGCGCTGGTGGTGAATCCCACCTCCGGCCGGGGCCTTGGTGCCCGGATCGCGCCGTTGGTGCGGGAGCGGCTCGCGGCCGCCGGGCTGACGGTCGACGTGCATGCCACCACGTGCGCCGAGGACGTCGGCAGGATCTCGGCCGAGGTGGTGGCGTCCGGTGCGGATGCGGTCGCGCTGATCGGCGGTGACGGCACGATCCACCTCGGTGCGCAGGTGCTGGCGAAGTCCGGGATGCCGTTCGGCGTGATCCCGGCCGGCACCGGGAACGACTTCGCCCGCGGTATCGGCGTACCGCTGAAGGACCCGGCCGCGGCGGCCGACCTGATCGTGGCCGGCAAGACCCGGACGGTCGACCTCGCGGTGGCCGAGGGCAAGTTCATCACCACGGTCGTGGCCGGCGGCTTCGACTCGCTGGTGAACAAGCGCGCCAACGCGATGAGCTGGCCGAAGGGCAACTCCCGCTACACGGTCGCGACGCTCGCCGAGCTGCGCACCTTCAGCCCGCTGGAGTACGTCGTCACCGTCGACGACGAGGTGATCGAGACCAAGGCCATGCTGGTCGCGGTCGGCACCGGGCCGACGTACGGCGGGGGACTGCAGATCTGCGCCGGGGCCGAGATCGACGACGGCCTGCTCGACATCACGATCATCGAGCCGGTCTCGCGGCTGACCCTGCTGCAGCTGTTCCCGAAGCTGTCCAAGGGCACCCACGTCGGCCATCCGCGGGTCCGTGCGCTGCGCGGCCGCTCGGTCCGGATCGAGTCGGCCGGCATCACGGCGTACGCCGACGGCGAGATCCTCGGCCCGCTCCCGGTCGACGTCACCATCGCGCCCGGTGCGCTCACCGTCTTCGCCTGACACAGAACCTTCATATTCTGAAGCTCTCTCACCTCTGGTCGTGCTGAGACTTGTCTGATAGGAAAGCTTCCTAACAGTTCATCTCTCGGACGCCCACCGGAGGAGATCGTGCCGAACCGCCCCACTCGCAGGACCACACTCCTGCTCGGACTGACCCTCGCGGCCGCCCCGGCGACCGCTCTGGCCGCAACCCGCTACGCACCGCACGCCGATGCGGCGATCCAGGCGACCGGCCTCGACGATCCCGCGAAGAAGGAGATCGCGATGAAGATCGTCTGCAGCGCGGAGAACTCCTCGCTGGACTGGAAGGCGCAGTACAAGTACATCGAGGACATCGACGACGGCCGCGGCTACACCGCCGGCATCATCGGGTTCTGCTCGGGCACCGGCGACATGCTCGAGCTGGTCGAGCTGTACGCCGACCGCAAGCCGAACAACGTGCTGCAGAAGTACCTGCAGGCCCTGCGCCGCGTGAACGGCAGCGACTCACACTCCGGCCTGGACCCGAACTACACCAAGGACTGGAAGACCGCCGCTCAGGACAGCGCCTTCCAGCAGTGCCAGAACGACGAGCGCGACCGGGTCTACTTCAATCCGGCGGTCGCCCAGGGCAAGTCCGACGGGATCCGTACGCTTGGTCAGTTCTGTTACTACGACGCCATCGTCATGCACGGCCCGGGCAGCGACTCGACCAGCTTCGGCGGGATTCGCAAGCGCGCGCTGGGGAAGGCCAAGCCGCCGTCTCAGGGTGGCAACGAGACGACCTACCTCAACGCCTTCCTTGACGCCCGCGTCTGGGCTATGAAGCAGGAAGAAGCGCACAGTGACACCAGTCGCGTCGACACCGCCCAGCGCGTGTTCCTCCGGAACGGCAACTTCGACCTGAACACTCCGCTCGACTGGAAGGTGTACGGCGACCCGTACCACATCGGCTGACCCGAGACCCGCAGCCGGACTCCCATTGACCACCAGGGAAGGGAGCCCGGCTGCGTCATGTCCGGGGTGATTCCGGCCGCGGGGCCGTCGCCGGGTCGACGCGGTCGGTGCGGTGGTCGGATTCGGCGCGCTGGCGCAGCATCGAGAGCATCGTGGCGAGCTGTTCGAGGTTCTCGGCCGGGAGAACCGAACCGACCCAGGTGTTGAGCTCAGCCTCGACCGTCGGGGTCGCTGCGGCGAGCACGCGCTCGCCCTCCGGCGTCAGTTCGACCAGCGAGGAGCGCCGGTCGTGCGGGTTCGCCGTACGGCGGCAGCGGCCGGCGGACTCGATGCGGTCGACGGCCTTACTGGTGGCGCCGACCGTGATCGCGATGTCGTGGGCCAGGTCGTAGACCCGCGCGGTTCCGCGGGCCGCGATCACGCGGAGGAACTCGAACTGGCCGAGCGGCAGGTCGTGCTCCGCCTTCAGCCGGGCGTCGAGCACGTTGTAGAGCCGGGTCTCCAGCCGGACCAGGTCCGTGAACAATGATGTGAGATCAGTCACAGGCGGATCCAGCCAATCACGGAATTGGATTCCTCGGAATCTAGTTATGGCGAACTATATTCCTCGGAATCTATCACTGGGAGACGGACGATGAGTCGAGTAGAACGCGAGATGGCCCGCGGCACGATACAGAAGGGCGAGCTCGGGCGGTCACCGGTCCAGCAGCGCGCCGACTTCGACGACCAGTTCGCCGAGCTGCCGCTCGGTGAGGACGTCAAGCTGACCCAGCGCAGGCTTGGCGGCGTACAGGCGCTGGATGTGCACGTCGACGGCTCGGACGGCAAGGGCGTGATCCTGTACCTGCACGGTGGCGGCTACGTCATCGGCTCGGCCCGCACGGGCGCCAACCTGGCCGCTCCACTCGCGCGCCGGTCCGGCGTGCCGGCGGTCTCGCTGGAGTACCGCCTCGCGCCGGAGCACCCGTTCCCCGCGGGCGTCCACGACGCGGTGGCGGCGTACCGGGAGCTGTGCGAAGCCGGCCAGAACGTCGTGATCGCAGGGGATTCGGCCGGTGGTGGACTCGCGCTCGCGACTCTGCTGGCCGCTCGCGCGGAGGGACTGCCGCAGCCTGCCGGTGCGGTCGTGTTCTCGCCGTGGACCGACGTCACCCTGGCCAGCGCAAGCATGGATACCCGGGGTGACTACGACCCGCTCTTCAGCCGGGCGCACATGGCTGAGTCCGCCGCGCTGTACCTGGGCGGTGCGGACCCGCGCAACGAGCTGGCCAGCCCGGTGTTTGCGGACCTGACCGGTCTGCCGCCCTTGCTGGTCCAGGTCGGCTCGGCCGAGGTCCTGCTCGACGACTCGCTGCGGCTCGTCGCCCGCGCCGCCGAGCAAGAGGTCGACGTCAGCCTGGACGTGGTCGCCGGTGCCCCGCACGTGTACCAGTACTTCGCCGGCATGATGCCGGAAGCCGAAGAGGCGCTCGATCACGCCGCGACGTTCATCAAGAACCGCCTCCGGGACGAGTCTGGGGGTGGCGTCGCATAGATTGGGGGGTATGAGCACCCCGTCCGAGAAATATGCCGTTTTCCGCTCGGACCAGGAGCATCCCGCCGTGAAGGAGTTCCGGGCGCTCTACGACTTCAAGCTGGACGACTTCCAGCTGCGCGCCTGTGCCGCCCTCGAGGACGGTCACCAGGTGCTGGTCGCGGCGCCCACCGGCTCCGGGAAGACGCTGGTCGGCGAGTTCGCCGTCCACCTGGCCCTGCAGCGCGGGCAGAAGTGCTTCTACACGACCCCGATCAAGGCCCTGAGCAACCAGAAGTACGCCGACCTGGTCAGCCGCTACGGCTCCGACAAGGTCGGCCTGCTCACCGGCGACAACTCGATCAACTCCGACGCCCCGATCGTCGTGATGACGACCGAGGTCCTGCGGAACATGCTGTACGCCGGTTCCAGCACCCTGCTCGGTCTGTCGTACGTCGTGATGGACGAAGTGCACTACCTGGCCGACCGGGCTCGCGGCGCGGTCTGGGAAGAGGTGCTGATCCACCTGCCGGACTCGGTCTCGGTGGTCTCGTTGTCCGCGACCGTGAGCAACGCCGAGGAGTTCGGCGACTGGTTGGAGACGGTCCGCGGCAACACGGTCGTCGTTCTGGAGGAGAAGCGGCCGGTGCCGCTGTTCCAGCACGTGATGGTGGGCAAGCGGCTGCACGACCTGTTCGCCGGTGAGGCGCCGACCGCCCGGGTCGGCGCCCCCGCGAACAAATCCGGGAACCCCGCGAAGGCCAACCAGGTCGACCTCAAGGACCTGGTCAACCCGCAGCTGGTCCGGATCGCCCGCGACGACAACCGGATCTTTCGCGACGACTCGCGCAAACCCCGCCGGCGCCGGGATCTCCCGAAGAGCCGGCCGGCCCGGACGCACTTCACGCCGTACCGGTCCGATGTGGTCGAGGAGCTGGACGCGGGCGCGCTGCTGCCGGCGATCTACTTCATCTTCTCCCGCAAGGGCTGCGAGGACGCGATGCTGCAGTGCCTGCGGTCGGGGCTGCGGCTGACCAAGCCGTCGGAGCGGGACGAGATCAAGCGGGTGCTCGCCGAGCGGACCGCGGACCTGCCGGACGAGGACCTCGGCGTGCTCGGGTACCACGACTTCGCCGAGGCACTCAGCCGCGGCATCGCAGCCCACCACGCGGGCATGCTGGCGGCCTTCAAGGAGGTCGTCGAGGAGCTGTTCGCGCGCGGCCTGATCAAGGTCGTGTTCGCCACCGAGACGCTTGCCCTGGGCATCAACATGCCGGCCCGCACGGTCGTGCTGGAGAAGCTTTCGAAGTGGAACGGCGAGGCGCACGTCGACATCACCCCGGGGGAGTACACCCAGCTGACCGGCCGGGCCGGGCGTCGTGGCATCGACGTCGAGGGCCACGCGGTCGTGCTGTGGCAACCCGGGTTCGACCCGCGGGCCGTGGCCGGTCTGGCGAGCACTCGTACGTATCCGCTCCGCTCGTCGTTCTCCCCGTCGTACAACATGGCCGTCAACCTGGTCCGCCAGGTCGGGCGGACCAGGGCCCGCGACATGCTCGAGCTGTCGTTCGCGCAATTCCAGTCCGACCAGGCCGTCGTCGGTCTGGCCCGGCAGGTGCAGCGCAACACCGAGGCGCTCGAGGGCTACAAGGAGTCCATTGACTGCCACCTCGGCGACTTCCTCGAGTACGCCGCTCTGCGCCGACGGATCGGGGATCGGGAGTCCTCGGGCTCGAAGGCGCGCAAACAGGACCGGCGGGTCGAGGCGCAGGAGTCGATCGAGAAGCTGCGCATCGGCGACGTCATCCGGATCCCGGCCGGGCGGAGCGCGGGCTGGGCGCTGGTGCTCGACGCCGGCATGCGCTCGGAGCGCGAAGGTCCGCGGCCGACCGTGCTGACTCTGGATCGTCAGGTGCGGAAGTTGTCGATGGTCGACTTCCCAACGCCTGTCGAGGCGATCAGCACGCTGCGGATCCCGAAGAAGTTCAACCCGCGCAACCCGCAGCAGCGGCGTGAGCTGGCGCAGGTTCTGCGCAGCCGCACCGACATGCTGGGCGAGGACGGCCCGCCGTCGCGCACCCGCGGCCGCGATGCCGTCCCTCATGCCGACGATCCGGAGCTGCAGGAGATGCGGGCTCAGCTGCGTGCGCACCCGTGCCACGGATGCTCCGACCGCGAGGACCACGCCCGGTGGGCCGAGCGGTACTTCCGGCTCGACCGGGAGAACCGGGACGTGCAGCGCAAGATCGAGCAGCGGACGAACACGATCGCCCGCCAGTTCGACCGGGTCTGCCAGGTCCTCGACGCGCTGCACTACCTGGACGGCGACAAGACCACCGAGGCCGGTGACCGGCTGGCGCGGATCTACACCGAACTCGACCTGGTCGCGGCTGAGTGCCTTCGGCAAGGAGTTTTCGACGACCTGACGGTGCCTGAGCTCGCGGCGTGCCTGGCCGCACTGGTGTACGAGGCGCGGTCGAAGGACGAGCCCACGTCACCACGGTTGCCGCGTGGCGACGTACGGCTGGCGTTGGAGCGGATGGGTGCGATCTGGCGCGACCTGTCCGCGCTGGAGCGAGACATGCGGGTCGACTTCCTGCGGTCGATGGATCTCGGGTTCTGCTGGCCCGCGTTCCGGTGGGCGTCCGGCGCGTCACTGGCCGAGGTGCTCTACGAATCCGACCTGGCCGCGGGTGACTTCGTTCGTTGGGTGAAGCAACTGATCGACCTCACCGAGCAGGTCGCCGATGCCGCCGGACCGACGCCACTGCGCTCCACTGCTCGATCCGTCGTCGACGAAATCCGTCGCGGAGTCATCTCCTACGCGTCTATGGTCGACGAGGTCTGAGAACGAACCTCTCCGGTGAGAGACTCCTCAGGCACTACCCCCTGCCTTGAACCCCTGAAGGAGAACACGTCTGTGGAGCTGACGCGCCGGAACCTCGGCAAGCTTGCTGTCGCCACCGGGGCGGTCGCCGCCGCCGGAACCGGAGTGGGCACTGCCCTGAGTCGTTCCGCCGATGCCGCCGCCACCTGGACGACGACCGGGACCGCGGTCTCGGCGCTGGCCGGTTTCGACAACCAGATGAAGACTTTCATGCAGGCTCGCGGCGTGACGGCCGGCCAGCTCGCGGTCACTTACAAGGGCCGTCTGGTGCTTGCCCGCGGCTACAGTACGTCGACCGCGCTGACCGTCAACCCGACCTCGCTGTTCCGGGTCGCGAGCCTGACGAAGTCGTTCACGGCCGCCGCGATCGTGAAACTGGTGCAGGACGGCAAGCTGAGCCTGTCGACGCCGGTCACCAGCATTCTCGACATCACGCCGGCGACCGGCCTGACCCGGGACTCGCGCTGGTCGACGATCACGATGTGGAAGCTGCTGCAGCACCTCGGCGGCTGGGACCGGGACGTCTCCGGTGACCCGCTGGCCAAGAACGCGGTGATCTCCCGGACGCTCGGCGTGCCGATGGAGTTGCAGCACGCCGACGTGATCAAGTACATGGCTGGGCAGAAGCTGGACTTCGCCCCAGGCACCAAGGTCGCCTATTCGAACTTCGGGTACCTGCTGGCCGGCCGCGTGATCGAGAAGCTGAGCGGCCTGAGCTACGAGAACTACGTCAAGCAGAAGCTGATGGCGCCGCTGAAGATCACCCGGATGGCGCAGGGCTACTCGATCGCGAAGCACTCCGGCGAAACGTCGTACGAGTCGCAGTACACCGCACCGACCGTGCTGGACATGTCGGGGAAGACCGTCGCCGCGCCGTACGGCTCGTTCAGCATGCGGCTCCACGACGCGAACGGCGGCTGGATCGCCAGCGCTCCGGACCTGGTCCGGTGGGCGAAGATGTTCGACGCGCCGACGAGCGTGCTGAACAGCACCTCGCTCAGCCACTTCTGGTCGAAGCCCTCGACCGGTGTGAACCCGGACGGCTGGTACTACGGCCTCGGCTGGCAGGTCCGTCCGGTCACGTCGGGCGGCACAGGACGCAACACCTGGCACACCGGAAGCCTGCCGGGCACGTTCACCATCGTGGTCCGGACCTACAACGGCATGAGCTGGGCCGCTTTGTTCAACCGTCGCGACGACGCCAGCGGCAAGTCGTACAGCGACATCGACGCGGCGCTGTGGACCGCGGCCAACAGCGTGAAGACCTGGCCAACCACCGACCAGTTCCCGAAGTACTTCGTTTAGGTCGTGGCTGGTGGTCCCGCCACGACCTAGAACATCAACGCGCGGAAGTGCGGCGTACTGATCTGGGCCTCGCCTGCCATCTCGGTCAGTACGCCGCGCACGGTGTCGATCGCGTCGTCGCCGAACCGTCTGCGGAGCTTTCGTTCGTAGGACTGGTGGAACTTCCGCGCGGCCTGAAGTGCTGCCTCACCTCTGGCGGTGAGGTGCAGCAGCTTGGCGCGGGCGTCGGCGGGGTCGGCGTGGCGTGCGACGTACCCGCGGCGCTCCATGTCGTCGACGATCTGGCTCGCGCCCTGCTTGGTGATCTCGAGCCGCTCGGCGAGCCCGCTGATCGTGGTCGGCCCGGCGCCGAGCGTGCGCAGCACGAATCCGTCCGACCGGCCCTGGTCGTCGAACCCCTGCTCGGACGTGGCCGCCCGCAGCGCGCGGACGAACTCCTGGTCGGCCAGCAGTAACAAGATCCCGAAATCCGGCTTGCCCGATCGCGTCATGCAGGCCATGATAGTCAAGTTGGCTTGGTCAAGTCAGCTTGACTATTCGGAATGGGGGAATCATGCAGGTCATTCGCGCGGCCGAGGCGCCGCGATTCCAGCTGCACGGTGTCGAGTTCACCGGACTGGCGGCGCCGAGCCGCGGGTCCGCCGGCCTCTGCACCTGGAAGCTCACCGTCGATCCCGGCCACGGCGGCGGTGAAGCGCACACGCTCGACCGGGACGAGGTGTTCATGGTGCTCACCGGCACGGTCCAGATCACTCCGGACGGCGACAAACTCGGTCCCGGCGACGCGGTCGTCGTACCGGCCGGCGAGCCGATCTCGCTGACCAACCTGGGCTCTGGCACCGCCGAGCTGTACGTCGCCATCACGGCCGGCTTCACCGGAACGATGGCCGACGGGACGACGATCCAGCCGCCCTGGGCGCAGTAGCCGGTCAGCAGCGCCGGATCGGCGGGGTGTAGGTCGTGTTGCTCGCCGTGGCGACGTAGTAGTCGGTGACCCAGCTTCCGTCGGACAGCCGGTTCCACACGCTGGTGGTGCCGACCTTCGTTCCCGCTCGCTGGCACGTCACCCACGCGAGCGAGCCGATCGGCAGCCGGCTTGGGTACGCCGCGAACGACGTGCCCGGGCCGTGCCGTCGGGTCAGGTTGTTGATGATCGTCTGGAACGGGAGGCTGCAGCCTGGAATGGGTGGACTGTAGCCGGGCTTGTTCGGCGTCCTGACGAAGTAGTCCGTGACATAGGTCCCGTTGGTGAGCTGGTCCCAGACGGTGGTGTTGCCGAATTTCGGTCCGAAGGTCTGGCATGCGATCCGCACGGTCGCGTTCCTGGCGATCGTCGCCCGGACTGGGTAGGCCGTCGACGGGCCGGTATAGGCGTAGACACCGGTCCGGACGGTGTAGTTGTATCCGACCGACGCGACCGGTGCGTCGAAGCGGTCATTGTCGATGTTCAGTGTCACTCCGCCGTACGTCTCGGTGTGGTCGCCCCGGTACTGCTTGCCGCGCTGTCCGACCGCCCAGAAGGTGTTGGGGACAGTCGGCCACCCAGTCAGCGAGCTGTTGAGGTCCCAGCGGGCGATCCAGAGTGCATCTGGACGCGCGTACGAGGCGGAGTTGTAAGCGGCGGACAGGTCCGGCGCACCCGAGTTCTGATGTCCGTAGACGCCGGACAGGTACGACAGCCGGTGCACCTCGCGAGTCCAGGCGGACAAGTAGTGCAGTACGGCGGAACGACAGGTGGCGTTGGTGTTGTCGTAGTGCTCCATGTCGTTGTAGATCGCACTGCCTGGCAGGAGTCCCAACGCCCTCGCCTTCGCGACCGCATCGGCTGCCTCGCGCACTGCCTGGCGGTTCGAGGAGGTCGCCGACATCTTCACCGCAGTGGCCCGGGTGCTGCACGGCGCCTGCAGTCCGAGGTAGATCGGGATGAGCCGCCAGCCCATCGCGGTGACGGCCGAGACCCAGCTCGGGGTGAGGCTTGGCTGTGCACAGCTCCGGTTCACTCCGCCCATGTAGATGCCGATCGCCTTGTAGGGCGAGGCTTTCCAGGCGGTCATTTGCGCGAGAGTGGGCGCCGTACACGTGTCGAATGCGAGCCCTGTGAACCTCGTGGCCGTCGTACCGGCCGGGTACGGCAGGGGAGTGATCGGCTCGGCCACGGCCGGTGCGGACGGGCCTGCCACCAGTGTGGCCAGAGCAACTACGACAATCTTCACCTTGACCATGGCGGCCACCTCAGCTCTCAGTAGACGCTCAGTCATCCACTGCGGCAAGACCCCTCGAGATCACCGCCGGCGGCCCCGCGGGACGGGTGGATTGCGGGTGGCGCGAGTACCAGGACACCTATGCGATCCAGTAGGCGTTAGGTTGAGGCCAACGCCGAGTTGGGAGGGATCGCATGCCGGAGATCGTGGAAGTCGGAGAGCGTCCGTACGTGGCGCTGCGGAGCAAGGTCGCGATGGACGGGATCGCGGCGTTCGCGGACCGATTGCGCGAGGTGATCGACTGGCTCGCCGCGCACGAGATCGCGCCGAACGACGCGCCGTTCTTCAAGTACGACGTCGTCGACATGGAAGCCGGGCTGGTGATGGAGATCGGCTTCCCGGTGGACGACCTGCACCACGGCGAGGGGGAGATCGTCACCGGCGTACTCCCGGCCGGCCGCTACGCGAGCGTGAACTACCACGGCCACCCCGACGGCCTCCTCAACGCCACCCGCGACCTGCTCGACTGGGCTGCCGCCGAGGGACTGGAGTGGGACGCGCACGGCGACAACTGGACCGCCCGCCTGGAGATCTACAAATCCGATCCCCGCGAGGTCCCGGACATGGCCGACTGGGACACCGAGCTCCAGTTCAAGCTGAAGGACTAAGTGCCCACAGTTCTCGCGGGGCTGAGCCGGCTCGACCCCGAGCGGATCCGGCACGTCGCCTCACCGCTGATCGAGCTCGGGTGTGCGCTGCACGTGCTGGCCGAGCCCCGGCACCACGATCGGGTCGAGTGGGCTGCCGCGGTCCGTCTGCCCGCCGTACTGCGCTCGGAGTTGGCGCAGTGGACCTGGACTGTGCGGGCTGTCCGCGCTCGGTTCTTCGCGACCAGTGGAGCGACCGGCGTGCCCTCGTGGGAGGACGAGCTTCGCGCACTGCGGTCGCGTTCGCCGGCCGAGTTGGCTGCTGAGCTGGTCCGGCCGTTGCGGGGTCGTCCGCTGAGCAGTCGGACCACGGACGCGGACGCCGTACTGCACTGGGCACGTAGCCGGGGTCGCGGTGTCGCTTCGCTGGTCGAGGCGTTGCTGACCGATCCGGCCGACCCGGTACGTCGGTTTGTCGAGCTGTTGGACGCTTGTTGGGTCGAGTGGTTTCGGGACGTGTGGGAGGAGTCTCGGGAGTCGCTGGCGGCGCGTGGGCGGCAGGACCGGGACCTGGCGGTGCGGGACGGGGTTGGGGCGATGCTGCGGTCGCTGGACGGGTCGGTCGCCGTACGCGACCCGGACAGCGTGGTGGTGCAGAAGGTGCAGAGCAAGCGCATCGAGCTGGCCTCGCGGTCGGTGTTGCTTGTGCCGAGCAACTTCATCGCACCGCATCTGTTCCTCGGCGAGATCCCGGGTGAGCCGCTCACGATCATCTATCCCGCGGGTGGTCGCGGGGCCGCGGTACCTACCGCGCAGCAGGTGCGCGCTCGGTTGGAGGCGCTCGCTGCACCCGACCGCCTGCAGGTGTGCCGGGCCGTCGCCAGCGAGCCTCGCACCGCCGGCGAGATCGCTGCGCTCTGGGGCCTCCACCCCACCCAGGTCACCCGCCATCTCCGAGCCCTCACCCGAGCAGGCCTCGTCACCGCCGAACGCCAAGGCCGCTTCGTCGCCTACCGCCTCGACGAGTCCGCCCTCACCACCCTCGGCACAGACCTCCTCACCCTCATCATGCGCTGAGCCCCCCCTCCGCAACCCGCCACGCCCACTCCTGTCGCCGCGTGGGCCCACCTCTTCACCGCGCTGGTCGAGGGCAGCTCAGCCGGTTCTCGGGGGCTTGGACCGGGCGCGGTGGGCTTGAACAGGTTATTGCTTGTTCACGCCCATCGTTTGCTGTTCAAGGCCCCGGCCGGTGGCCTCCCTTGGCGGACTCTGCGAGCTCCCGAGTAACCCCTGGCCCCCGACGTGACCGGCAGGTCCGTAGTCGCCGGCCGGCCACGTCGGTCACGTCCGCCGCGCCGGTCTGTCCAGTGGATCTGGCTGGTCAGTTGGCTGCAGGTATCCAACAGAGGCAGAACGGGTGGCCGGCCGGGTCGGCGTAGATCTGGATACCGCGGGCGGCTGTGCGATCGTCGGAAGCTTTCAGCAGTCGAGCACCGAGACTGATCACCCGCTCATGTGCGGCGTCGTGGGCCTCGATGCCCTCGAAGTACAAGTCGAGGTGGATCTGCTGCGGTTCACCATCGGGCCAGTCCGGTGGCACGTGGTTCGGGGCCGACTGGACGCCGAGCGCGTAGCCGCCATCGACCCAGATCGTGCGCCAACGGTCGCCCCACTTCTCGACGGTGCCGTCCAGGAACCCGGCCCAGAACGCGCACTCCGCATCGATGTCCGCAGCGTCGAACACGATCATCCGATGTTTGATCTCCATAACCGGCCAGTCTGGCAGCACCCGAATGCGACCGCTGGGCGATCAGCGAGCGCCTGCGTCGCGCAGGTGTGCCGGAGGAAGGTTCGTCAACAGCCGCCGTACGCGGTGGGCGCCGGGCACCGCCTACTTCACGGTGATGGTGGCGGTCATTTCTGGGTGGATGGAGCAGTGGTACGGCACGGTGCCGGCAGTGGTGAAGGTGTGGGTGAAGGTTTGGCCGCCCGCCATCGGCGAGGAAGCGAACGAGTTGTCATCGGCCGTGACGGTGTGTTGCGTCGAGTCGTCGAACTTCCAGGTCACCGTGGCGCCGACCGGGACGGTCACGGTCGCGGGCGTGAACATGAAGTTCTTGATCTCCACCGTCGTTCCACCGCTGGGAGCGGCCGAACCGCTGGACGCCGACGGTGCCGCGGATGCCGGCGTACTCGCTCCGCCACTGTCCGAACCGGAGCTGCAGCCCGTTGCCAGGGCGAGTAGCGCCAGCAACGCGACGAGGACGAAGAGCGGGCGGCGAGGGTGTAGCGAAGACGCGTACGAGGTTTCTGCTCGCTTCATGAGTGCCCCATTCAGCGGGGACGCTGGACGCGGTCGCCTGACCAAGGGCCTCGGCAGGCGAAACCCGCTCCGCACAGGCGCACGCAGTGCTTCATACAACCAAGACGGGACGCTACTCCGGAGGTGCCCGGCTGCACAGGCGGGAGGAAGGTTCGGGAAGGTGAGCACGTCGGTGGGGGAATAGGCCTCGTAACAGCAGGTGGTGCGGCTGGTGGGCGGGATTCTGCGTGGAGAGCCGGCGCACAGCGATTTGGACTGACGGGATTTGTCAGTCCAACGGAGGAGTCGGGCGGGTGGGCGTTGGGTGAGGAGGTGACTGATTCTCTTCCGCCTGCTGTGCGCCGGTTGATTCTGGCGACCTTGGTCAACACGCTCGGAAACGGTGTCTACGCGGCCGTCGGCGCGCTCTACCTGACCAGGGCCGCGGCGCTCTCGATCGGGCACGTCGGTATCGGTCTCACGGTCGCCGGCCTGATCGGGTTGGTGACGAGCACGCCGCTCGGTGTCGTCGCCGATCGGCTCGGGCCCAACCGCGCGTACGTCGGGTTCCTCATCCTGCAGGCGATCACTATGAGTGCGCTGACGCAGGTCCGTTCCTTCATTCCGTACGTCGTGGTCGCGGGCATCACCGCGATCGCGGACTCGGGTCAGCGGGGTGCCAAGGGGGCGCTGATCGCTGGGCTGTCTCCGGCGGACCAGCGGGTGCGGACCCGGGCGATCCTCCGGGTGACCACCAACATCGGCATGGGTGCGGGCATGGCGCTGGCCGGGATCGTGCTGGCGGTCGACCGGCGGGAGGTCTACGTCATCGCGCTGCTGGCGAACGCAGCGACATACCTGGTCACGGCGGCGCTGGTCCGGTTTGGTATACCAACGGTGGAAAAGGTGCCGTCGGCAACCGGTCCGGCTGCCTCGACCGCGTTGAAGGACCGGCCGTTCCTCGTGTTCGTCGCGCTGGACGGCGTACTGAGCATGCACAACGCGATGGCGCAGATCGCGATCCCGCTGTGGGTGGCGACCGCGACGGATGCGCCGCGGTGGCTGATCTCGGTGCTGCTGGTGATCAACTCGGTCGCCGTGATCCTGCTCCAGATCCGCGTCGCCCGGGGGACCGAAAGTCTTCCCGGTGCCGCCCGCGCCGGACGCCGCGCTGGCCTGTTGCTGGCTGCTGCCTGTGCTGTCCTGGCTCTCACCGACGTGACGTCCGGGGCGATCACCATCTGCCTGCTGATTGCGGCCGCTCTCGTCCACGTCGTCGGCGAGATGCTGCAGTCCGCCGGCGGGTGGGGGATCAGCTTCGAGCTGGCACCACCCGGCGCCCAAGGCCAGTACCAAGGCGCCTATGCCATGGGGCACCAGGTCGGCGACCTCATCGCCCCGCTCATTCTCACCACCATCGCCGTCAGCTGGGGCTGGCCCGGATGGTTGCTCACAGCCACCATTTTCCTTGCCGCCGGCACCCTCCTCCCCATCGCCATCCGCCGGCACCCCTACTGGCCCCAACCGCCCAGCCTCCAACCGGAAGCCGACCAGGTCCCGGCCTAGCGCGCAGGCGAGCTGCTCAGGAGCCGGCGGCAAGCATCGTCTTCACGTTCTGGGTAACGCCTCTAGCGGTTGGCGGTTGGATCGGAAGTGGGTGCGGAGGTGCTCGACGTCGACCTCGGGGAGGTGAACCTCGATCAGGTTGTAGGTTTCCTCGACCAGGCCGCGCAGTACCGCGGCACCCTCTGGTGCGGGAAGGGTGAATACCGAACGCAGTCGGGCTGCGAGATCGTGCGGCGTGATCTTCAGTTCGTCTTCCAGCGCGTCCAGGCGCTTGAACGCCGACGGGTGTCCGCAGTAGCGACCGTTGAGCGCGTGCAAGAGGTTGAGCACCTGGCTCCCGATCCGCATGAACTCGCGAGCGAGAAGCAATGGATTGTCGCGATCGACGAGCATGCGCCAGCGCCAGAACTGTTCGACCGCGCCATCACTCTGGATGATGGCGCTCGCGAGCTCGCGCGGGTAGGTGGCCGCGCGTGCCTGCCAGCGCCTGACGACGTCCGCGCGTACGCCGCTGATCTCGCGGCCTTCGACGATTCCCTTGATGAGGTCGAGCCCGGGGCCGTCGGGTTGGCAGGATCCCAGCACGGCGTCGAGGGTCTCCTCGACCGCACCTGTCACCGTGTGGACGACCTCGACCAACAGTCCGTACGGGCGTGTGGCGCCGAGATAGATGTGGTCGTACCAGGGTGGGTTCGCGTCCGCGCCTGTCACCACCCGGAGGTCGGCCGCGTGAGCAGGCCGGGCGACTGCGGCGCGTTCTTCGGCCGTTGGTGGCCGGGACCAGAACACGCCGACCTCCGTGTCAGACCAGCGATCGGCGTCACCGCGAGCTGTGGAACCGCTCAGCATGACAGCGTCGACGGCTGCGGAGGCGGCGTACGCCTCGAGCACGGGCCGTACGGCCGCCCGCCGCCAGGTCGCCGCCTGCGTTGGATCCGGTCGGCGATCATCCATCCCCGCAGTAGAGCACAGGCGTCGGGGCATGATCGGTGGAGCGGCGTCACCCACCCAGGGTGAGGTGATTGTGGTGTCCTGGCGGAAAGCTGGCGAGCAAGTGCGGGCCAGGGGAGGCGCAGGATGGCGACACTCACGGTGTGGAAGTTCGAGACCTGGAATGCGGCCAACGAGGCGATCGGTACGTTGGACGGGTTGGCCAAGCAGGGGGTGATCACCGTGCATGACGCCGCATCGGTGACGTGGCAGCCCGACGCCAGGAGGCCGAAGACCCGGCAGTTGCACCACTTGGCCAAGAGAGGTGCGCTCGGCGGCATGTTCTGGGGAATGCTCTTCGGGATGATCTTCCTGATCCCGTTCATCGGTGCTGCCGTCGGGGCCGCATCAGGTGCGGTGGCGGGTTCGCTGCGCGACGCCGGGATCGATGACGACTTCATCAAGGCTGCCCGCGATCAGATCACGCCCGGTACCTCGGCGCTGTTCCTGCTGTCGAGCGATGCGGTGCTGGACAAGGTGAAGGCGACATTCGAGGCGACCGGTTTGAGCAAGCCGCAGCTCATCCAGTCGAACCTGTCGGACGAGCAGGAGGCTGTCCTCCGCGAGATGTTCGCCGGCTAGCAGTCTGTTGGAGCGGCCGCGCGAGGTCAGCAGCAGCCGTCAGCGCAGCCGTCGCCGCAACTGCATGCTGAGCTGTCCTCGCCGTGCGTGCCGGCGATCGGTGAGCAGCAGCCTTCGCCGCGCCAGGCTTCGACGCCTTCTCTGATCGCGACCGCGGCGATGATGAGGCCGGCGATCGGGTCGGCCCAGCCCCAGCCGAGGGTTGCGTTCAGCACCAGGCCGACCAGGAGCACGGCGGACAGGTAGGTGCAGAGCAGGGTTTGGGTGGAGTCGGCGACCACCGCGTTGGAGCCGAGGGCTTTGCCGGTACGGCGCTGGGCCCACGAGAGAAACGGCATGACGATCAGCGAAGCGATCGCCAGCCCGATGCCGACCGGGGACGTGTCCGGATCCGCGCCAGTGATCAGGGTCCGGATGGACTCGAAGCCGACGTACGCGGCCAGGGCGAAGAACGAGAAGGCGAGCAGCCGCAATGCCTGCTTCTCCCGGGTCTCGGGCAGGCGGTGCCGGAACTGCCACAAGATGATCAGGCCGCTGGAGACCTCGACGACGGAGTCGAGACCGAAGCCGACGAGCGCGACGGATCCGGCGACCAGGCCGGCGCTGACCGCGACGACAGCCTCGATGACGTTGTAGGTCACCGAGGTGGCCGCCAGCAGCTGTGCGCGGCGGCTCAGTTTGCGACGCTGCTCCGGGTCCGTGGTCCAGGTGCTCACGGCTGGGCTGACATCCAGCGACAGCTCCCGCCGACCGTCGGGCGCGGGAGAGATGTCCAGCGACAGCTCCCGGCGACCGTCCGCCGTCGGTGCGGCGTCGTGCTGGTGCGTCACGACGCTGCCTCCTTCGTGCGCTGGGCGGCCTCGCCGTAGTTCGGGCACAGTGCGACCGCGTCACCGGTCAGCCCGAGCAGTCGCTCGGCCGCGGACAGCAGCTCGAGCGTGGCCTCAGGATGCGTGAGGCTGAACAGCGACGCCCGCCCCTGCGGCCGGGACTCGACCAGCCCGCAGTCCCGGAGGCAAGCCAGGTGCTTCGACACTGTCGACTGCGCAAGCCCGAGGTGTTCCGTCAGGTCGACCACCCGATGCTCGCCCAGCGCCAGATGGCGCACAATCGCCAACCGCGAAGCGTCCCCGAACCCACTGAACAAACAAGCCGCAACAGACAAGGACCCCGCCTCGTCAACCAGGTCAACCCCAACCGGTGCTTTCATCGCCATCCGGCGATGTTAACGACAATCGACGCTGGATGGAAGTGCTCAGGCGGCGAGGGGCTTCAGGAGGTTGCGGAGGGAGCGGGCTGCGGTGAAGCCGGCTCGGTTGGCGCCTATGGTGCTGGCGGAGGGGCCGTAGCCGACCAGGTGGATGCGGGGGTCGAGGACGGTGGCGGTGCCGTTCATGCGGATGCCGCCGGAGGGTTCGCGGAGGTGGAGGGGAGCGAGGTGGGCCAGGTCGGCGCGGAAGCCGGTGGCCCAGAGGATCGCGTCGACGTGCTCCGCATGCCCGTCGGACCACTCGACGCCGTCGGGGGTGATGCGAGTGAACATCGGGAGCCGGGTGTAGACGCCGCGCTCCAAGGCGGCCTGCTCCTGCGAGCGCAGGTGCAAGCCGGTCACGCTCACCACGCTCCGCGGCGGCAGACCCGTGCGTACGCGTTCCTCGACCTTAGTGGTCCGCGCCGTAAGTTCGTCGGGGTTGTTCATGCGGCTTGTGCGAGGGCCGGTGTGGCGGTCTGGTGCTGGTCGATTCGTTGGAGTAGGTC